>NZ_LFQH01000082.1:0-15035 GCF_001238605.1 Arthrobacter sp. ZBG10
CCCTGATCCCGGCCAGCGAGAAGGAACGCGAAGCCGCGGACCAACTCAAAACAGCCGCCGAACCCCTCACCAGCCAACTCACCGACGCCGCCAAGGACATGGCCGAGGACCTTAGGCAGCCCGCCCAGGACGCCATGGAAAGCCTCAAATCCACGGCCACCGACGCCGCCGAACACGTCAAAGCCGAAGGCCAAGGCGCCGTCGCCGACGTCAAGGACCGCAGCACCGAAGCCAAAGACAACGTCCAGAACGCCTGACGCACACCAGCGGCACCACAGGTACCAGCCCTAATGTCAGGCCGGCCCCGCCACCCCGCGGAGCCGGCCTGTCGGCTTTATCCCCCAAAAAGAAGAGGACGCCCCATGGCTACTTCCGATTCCCCCGAAACCAGCACCGCGAAAGCGGCCCAGGCGCCTGCTCCGGATGACAGCCGGAAGCCGGACAGTCCCAAGGACGTGGACAAACCGTCGTGGAAGTACATCGCCCGTAAGACGCTGCGTGAGTTCAGCAAGGACCAGTGCCCGGACCTTGCAGCGTCCCTGACCTACTACGCCGTGCTGTCCCTGTTCCCGGCCATGCTTGCGCTCGTCTCGCTGATTGGCCTGTTCGGCGATCCGCAGAAGACCACCGACGCCCTTCTGCAGGTGGTGCAGGGAGTTGCACCCGGCGATACGGTCAAGACGGTCAGCGGACCGGTTGCCGAACTGGCCAGTGCCCCGGCAGCCGGCTTCACCCTGGTGATCGGCCTGGCCACAGCCCTGTGGTCCGCGTCGGGGTACGTGGGCGCCTTTGGGCGGGCCATGAACCGCGTGTACGAGGTGGATGAAGGCCGCCCGTTTGTGAAACTGCGCGGCACCATGCTGGCCGTCACGCTCCTGGCGGTGGTGATCGTGGCCGTGCTGGCCGGAATGCTGGTGCTCAGCGGACCGGTGGCAGAGTCGGTGGGTGGCCTGATCGGGCTCAGCGGGGTCTTCCTGACCGTCTGGAACATCGCCAAATGGCCGGTGATGCTGGGTCTGATGGTGGCCATCATCGCCGTGCTCTACTACGCCACGCCCAACGTCAAGCAGCCCAAGTTCAAATGGATGAGCCTGGGTTCCGGCATCGCCCTGCTGATCTTTATCCTCGCCTCCTTGGGTTTTGCGTTTTATGTGGCCAACTTTGGCAACTACAACAAAACCTATGGCGCCCTGGGCGGCGTGATTGTGATGCTGCTGTGGCTCTGGATCCTGAACATGTCGCTGCTGTTCGGCGCCGAGTTCGACGCTGAAATGGAGCGCGGCCGCCAGCTCCAGGCAGGCATCAAGGCGGAGGAGACCATCCAGTTGCCGCCGCGCGACACCAAAAAGAGCGAGAAGCTCCAGGCCCAGGAGGATGAGGACATCCGGCACGGCCGTGAACTGCGGGAAAAGTACAGCGCGGAAAACGCTGATGCTGAGCAGGAAGATTCGGGCGACGACGACGGAACCCAGGGTGCGGACGGCACCCGGGTGCCGCACCGCGAGCGCGTCCGGGACAAGGTCCGCAGGGCGGCAGGGCAGGAGGACCCGGACGGGAAGCGGCCCGACGCCGGCCGATAAGCCCGGCCCGGCACCCGGAGGGCGGGCCCCCGCGGCTTCCCGGCGCGGCGGCCCGCCTGAGAACGGGGCAGTACCGCCGCGCAGGGCTATGCAGGACCCGCCGGATGGGGGAAAATTGTCACAGGTCCTATCGGTTTCCCGGGACGGCAACAGTCCGGGGCCAGGCGGGGCCGGCGGTGAGATGGCCTCCTCTGAGACCGAGGCCAGTCCCCCCAGTCGCCGTCGGCCCCCTCAATTCCTGCCCGCCACCCCTGCTGCCGAGGACGGCAGCCCGCAGCCGACTGGACAAGCGCGCCCGGCTGCAATACTTTCGTGATTACTCCTCGCGCCATCACGGTACGCGGGAGCCGCTGAAGCAGACCCGGCGGGACTATTGACGAGCCTCCCGAATGAGCTGACATGCCTGCCACCCACTTTGACTCTTTCCTCGCCGAAGCCGTTGTCCCGGACAAGGAGCCCGGTCTGGGCCTTGGCCGCGATGAGCTTTACGGCCTCTACACCAGCTGGTGCCTTATCAACAAGGAGCAGCTCCAGCCGCCCGAGTCCCTGTGGCAAGCCCTGCAGGAGCATAACATCGACCCGGACAGCAACAATCTGTCCATGACCGGCCCGTCGGCCGCCGACTATATTCTGGCAAGCGCGCCGGACCTCGTCTAAGCGCCGCCTTGCCGTAGAGGGACCCGGGCCTGGCAGGCCCGGGTCCCTCTGCCTTCGGCCGGCTTGTGCTGCACTTGGTCACTGGTGGATCTGGTTTCCTGCCGGCCCTGTGTTCACCGACCCGGCGGCGGTTCGAGGGCCAGGGCGAGCAGGTACGCCCCGAAGCCCCTGGGCGCCCGGCCTGCTGTCCGGCCGGATGTCCGCACCCGGATGCTGTCCGTAGCCACAACGTTCGCGCCGGACCGCCGGAGGCCTGAGGCAAGGGCCCTGTCCTCGCCCGAATCAGCGGCCGGGAAACCACCCGCGGCCAGATAGGCGGAGGCCCGGACGCCCAGGTTGGCGCCGTAGACGTGGGGGTGGTTTTCGCGGAACGGGTGGCGGGCCCGCCAGCGCTGGAGCAGTGCCGGGTCCATGCCGTCAGGATCCGGCTCCACGGATCCCAGGACCGCGTCCGCTCCTGCGGCGGCGAGCTCCACCTGGCGCAGCAGCCAGTTACGGGGGACCAGTGAATCGGCGTCGGTATTGGCCAGCCAGGTCCGCCCGGCGGGCGCGTCCCTGAAAGGCGCGGAGGTGGTCGCGGCCTGCGCTGCCATGCTGCCGGAGTTCCACAGCGCATGGATCCCGGCCCTGCGGCTGCGGCCCACGCTTTTGAAGCCCGCAGCCAGGACTGTCACGTCCGCCGCGGCCGCTGACCGTTCTGCGTAACGGCGGGCCACCGATGCCGAGCCGTCACTGCAACTGTCCAGGACCAGCACCAGCCGGGTGCGGACGCCGGGCTGCTTTTCGGCCAGATGGTCGACGGCGGCGCTGACGCCTTCCAGAGCCCTGGCGAGGTGCCGTTCCTCGTTGTGGACGGGAATGACCACCGCCAGATGGCTGATGCTTGATGCGCCCGCTGGCAGGGCAGACTCCGGCGGATGAGACACCAAGTCCGCTGCCGGAATCGGACCCAGGGAGCCGCCGACTGTCCTGCTTTCTGCCACGGATCCCGGTCGTGGACCGCCGCTGATGCCCGGCATCAGCCGGCCCCCCGCTGTCCCGCGCCGGATCCTGCGTCTGCATCCCCGTCTGCAACCGGGCCAGTAACAGCACCGGGCGCGGTCAGGACCTCAAGGACAAAATCCTGCTCGCGGTAGAGCCCCGACTGCTGCCAGCCAAGCCGTTCCCTCGCACGGGTGTGGACGGTCTCGCCGTCGAGCTCCCAGCCGTCAATCGGATGCCGCCAGTGGCAGAGGACCAGGGCGCCGCCCGGGCTGATGGACTCCCTGATGCGGTCCAGCAGGGCAGCCAGTTCGTCCGGCGCCAGGTAGTAGCCAACCTCGGACACCACCACCAGGTCGAAGCTGCCCGCCGGCCAGGACTCCGGCAACACCTGCCGCCGGACGCTGACCCAGGGAAAAGCGGCCAGCCATTCGGAGGCCCGGTCAGCCGCGGTGCCGCTGGCGTCCACGGCAAGGAGGTTGTCGCACCGCGGGGCAAGGTCCGCCGTGAGGGTACCGATCGAACAGCCCACCTCCAGCGCGGACCGGTACCGCTCCTGCGGCAGCGCTGCCAGGGTCAGGGCCCGCTTGCGCCGCTCATACCAGCTTCCTGCATAGTTCCAGGGGTCCGCGGAGCCGGCGTGGACGGCGTCGAAAATCTGTTCCGCATCGGCACTCCGGTGCGGCCTACCGCCGACGGGTGTGGGCGGCGTCCACACAAAAACCTCAAACGGGCGGTCGAAATGCGCCAGGAAATCCGCGTCGAGCAGTGTTTCGTCCCCCTCGGCCGGGGACAGCGGCCGGACCTGCGTGGCATGCGCCGCCATGGCCCTGGTCTTGGCTTCCGCCGCCGCCGGAGCCAGCTGAAGCTGGTGCCAGGCCCGCCACGTTGGCTGGGCCGGCGTTGCCCAGTGCCAGTACCAGATGGGGTACTCCAGGAGGCCAAAGCCCTCCGCTGCGGCCACGGCCGCGGCCGCCTCCCCCAGCGCGTCGTGGTCCGCGTGGCCGTCACTGCGGAAAGGCGCCACCAGCACCACGTCTTCCGGCCGCGTGCCGCCGCCGTGCGCAGCGTCCCGGATGGCAGCGGCGATGGTCCCGCTGTGCGCGCCCAGCCCCCGGTCCGGCAGGCCAAGGAAACTCCAGCGGCCCGCCAGGCCCAGCTCCGTGAGGGCGGCACCGAACTCGGCAATGCGCAGGGCCGAAAGCTGTTCCGGGCTGTGGGTGGGCGATCCGGGATGGGACCCTTCCCCGGCGGTGCAGAGCAGGACCTCCACTTCCGCGCCCAAGGCGGGCAGGGTCGCCATCAGGCCGCCGGCGCCCAAGGTTTCGTCATCGGGGTGGGCTGCGAGGACCACAAACCGTGTCCCGGCGAGCCTGGCCGGATCGAGGGGCAGCCCGGGGAGCGCAGCCAGGCCCGCATCGGCCCAGCTGGATTCGGCAGTTCCGGTATCCGTGTGCGAAAAAGTCACCACTGGCTGTCCCCCTTGAGGGCCAGCGCACCGAGCTGTGCGTCGTCCCGTTGCCCGTGGTGCTGGCGGACGTAGAGGGCCAGGTCGGCCATCCGTTTGGCATAGGGTTCGTCGAATGCCAGCGGCGCCGGGCCCCTGGCGGATCCCACCAACTGGAGGACGCGTTCGACGGCGGCCGCAACAGTTCCGCGCAACCGTTGCGCTTCGCTCCAGGGACTGGGGTCACCGTCGGATGGCGTGTTTTGGTCGATCCGGTCGGCGGCGCGGGCCAGGCTGTGGAGGCAGGCGGTGACGGTGCGGTCCACCTCGCCGAGGTTTGCGAGGGCCACCTGGTCCGGTTCCTTTCCGGCGTCCCTGGCGGCCTGCAGTCCCTGCCGGAAGTCGCGGGCCACCCCGATGGCACCGCCCAGCCAGCAGGCGGCAACGCCCATGCCGCCCCAGGCGAAACCTGGCCTGCTGAGGTACCAGCCGGCGCCCCCCACCGGGGTTGCGGGGACCTGGCTGAAGTGGACGGTGCCGCTGGGAATCTCGCGGAGTCCCCGCGCGATCCAGGCCGGTTCCTCTGCGGTGACCCCGTGGTGGCGGAGGTCAACGGCGAATGCTGCCCGGCCGCCGTCGTCCGTGTGGGCGGTGATGACTGCCTGGTCCAGCACCCCGGCCAGGGAGCACCACGGTTTGGCACCGTCAAGGCGGAAGGCGTCGCCATCGGCACGCGCCTCAAGGCGCAGGCCCGGACCTTCAGCGGCGAAGACGCCCCAGGCACCGCCGTCAGCGACCGCCGGATGTCCCGCTTGGGACAGGATGGCCAGGGCATCAAGGTGCGGTTCCAGGACCCGGCCGGCCGCTACGTCGGCAGCGCTGACAGTGGCCAGGAGTTCCCAGAGGATGGCTGTGTGCCCTTCGCCGGGGCGGGGCCAGGTGCTGCCGTTTTTCCTGGCCAGGTCAAGGAGGGCAGGGACGTTGCCGGCGGCCCGGGCCATGGATTCCACAGCCGGGAGCCAGAGGGCCAGTTGCCCCGGTGACGACGTGAGGAGGACGGGCTTGATCAGGTTCCCGTCAGCTCCGCCTTCAGGTGGGCGCGCCGCGGGCCGGTCCAGGCCGGCCGGACGCAGGGCTGCCATGCTACTTCCGTGCCGGTTCGGTGACCGGCGGGGTGAGGAACAGGCGGACGGCAGCCTGATGGTTGGCACGTACCGGTGAGGCTTTCAACTTGTCCTCCAATGCGTATGCGGCGGGAGTGGCTCCCGCAGTTATCTAAGCATACTTACTAAGGGGTTTCAGATGATCCGCGCCAGGGCGAAGCCGTCCCAGCCTTTGGAGCCCACAGTCTGGATGACGGTGGCGTCAAACCGGGGATGACCACCCAGCATGGTGAGGGCGTCGATGATCCCGGGGGCGTTGACGGGGTCCATTCCGGCGTCGGTGATGGCACCCTCCCAGACCGCATTGTCCAGCACCACTGTGGTCCCGGGCCGGCCCAACCGGAGCGCCCAGTCCAGGTAGTTGCTGTTGTTCTGCTTGTCCGCGTCAATAAAGATGAAGTCGAAGGGCGCCCGGCCTTCCGCTGCCAGCTCCGCAAGGGTCTCCAGGGCCGGGCCAACCCTGATCTCCACTTTTGGCCCCAGCCCGGCGCTGTCGACATTTTCCCGCGCGACCTGCGCATGCGCGGGCAGGAACTCGCAACTGACCAGCGAACCGTCCGCCGGCAGCCCGCGGGCCATCCAAATGGTGCTGAAGCCCGCCAGGGTGCCGATTTCCAGGACGTTCCGGGCGCCGGCCATCTGTACCAGGAGCTGCAGGAGCTTTCCGGCATTGGGCGCCACCTCGATGGCCGGCATGCCGGCATCGGCCGCCGTCCGGAGGGCGCGATGCAGGGCGGGGTCCGGGTGCACCACGGAATCCGTCAGGAACACCTCGGCGGCAGTCCACTCGGGCCGGGGCTTGTGCTCGAACATGGGCACAGTCTGGCACGGGGCGCCGCGCGGGTCCATAGGATCTGGAGCGGGTTCCGTGGAGGTCAGGAACCCTCGGAGAGGGCGCCTTCCAGCCGGTCCAGCTTGGCCGTCATTTCGCCCTCGTAGCCTGGCCTGATGTCCGCCTTGATGACCAGGGACACCCGGCTGCCGTAGCGGCCCACGGCCTCGGTGGCGCGTTTGACGACGTCGAAAACCTCGTCCCAGTCACCTTCGATGGTGGTGAACATCGAGTCCGTCCGGTTGGGCAGGCCGGACTCCCTGACAATCCTGACGGCGGCGGCCACAGCGTCGTGGACCGATGCGTCATCGGAGCGGGAACCTTCGCTGGGGGCGCCTGACGGGGCGACTGAGAAAGCAAGCAACATGGAGCCAGTCTTACACGCTGAAGGGGCGCCTGCAGCCTGTTGCCGCCGTCACATAAGCCCCTACCCTCCAGTAACCGTGATCGGCGCAGGCTCCGTTGCTAACCTTTTCGCATGAGCCTCGCAGTCGCCCGCAAGCCGCTCCGCGCCGACGCAGCGCGGAATGTGGACAAGATCATCACTGCTGCGCGCCAGTGCTTCCGCGAATTCGGCCCGGATGTCCCGCTGCAGACCATCGCTGTTACCGCCGGCGTGGGCCCGGCCACCCTCTTCCGGAACTTCGCCGACAAGGAGGAGCTGGTCCTCGCGGCCCTGAACCGGCAGCTGCGGGTCAGCGTGGATCCGGTGATGGACGGCGCCCTGGCCGACATCGATGCTGCTGCCGGTTTGCTGCGGGTCCTCGAAGCCTTGATGGCTGCCGCCAGCGCCGACGCCAACCTGCTGGGCGCCGTCGCGGGCAGGCGTGAACTCCTGCCCGGAATCACCGGTTCCCTGATGGATTCCATGGGGGTGCTGCTGGTCCGCGGCCAGGGCCAGGGCAGCCTGCGCCGTGACATTTCCATGACGGACATGTTCCGGCTGCTTGCCATGCTTATTGGTGTGGTTGACACCATGGAGCCCGGGTCGGACGCCTGGCGGCGCCCGCTGGCCCTGATGGAGGACGCCATCCGCTCGGTCCGGCCTGACCGCCCGCTGCCGGCCCACATCCCCGTTCCGGGCCAGCCGCAGCGCTCCGCCTAGGACCCGGATACCTGGCGTAGCTGCTTCGGAGAAGCACCATTGAACGCGGCGAAAAGGTGCAATAGAATCCGGGAAAGGTTACGCAGTCAGCCTCCGTTTTGCCGACGATGGAGTTCCCATGCCGCAACCACTGCTGATGGCGCGCCGGGAGGCGCGGCGATGAAAAGCCTCGATCTGGGCCGTTACCTCAATGGCCGGAACGACCCCGAAGACGTCCTTCCCACGCTGGCAGCGGAGGACCTTGCCGCCCTGGCAGACGCCCTGTTCAGCCATCTGGACACCATGGATCCGGAGTTCGGCGCGCAGGCCTGGTACGACTCGGTAGTGGATGAGATCAGCCGCAGGGCCGCCTCGCCGAGCGACGCGACCGGCGTGGCCTGAGCCGCAGGGCAGCGGGCTGGTAAGGCGCAAGCCGGTCGAGAGTTAAGCTGCCGTATCAGGAGCTGGCCCGCCAGGTCAGGGGTTGCCGGTCTCCCCCGCCCTGGAGGTGCCGGGGTTGTCCCCGTCCTGGTTATGGTCCTGGTCCTGACCGTGATCGGGGTGGTGCCCCTCATCATGGTGCTCGTGCTCGTGATGGTCGTTCGGGACATGGTCCTTCGCTTCGATCAGGTGCTGCTGCAGCTTTTCCTCGGAGTCCCGGCGGCGGCGGGCGGTGTCGCGGAGTTCCCTGGTGGATTCGGAGCCTTTGGGATCCCGGTAGACGGCCCTTGATTTGCCGGACTGGTCCGCGGACGCAGCGGGAGCGGTGCTTTGCCCGTCGTCGCTTGTTGTCCTGTCTGCCTCGTGGACCATTGCGGGTTCCACGGGCTGTGCCTGTTCGCTCATCTGCTTCCTCCTTCATTTTCCGCCATGGAGCATGGCGGCCACTGTTCGGTCCCATACCCGCTGGACCGGTGCGGCGCTGCCGGCACTTGGCCGGACATCACCTTTGGTGGTTCATTCCGCGCCGCCGTATTTCCCTGCTGACCAGCGCCTGCAGCGCGGGAACGGGCGACTCCGGATCCCCGTCGAGGGCCTTCCGCAGAATTCCGGAAAGGTCCTCCAACTCCTCGGCGGGAACGTGGGACAGGCCGGCAAACCGGGTAAAGAAGCGCTTGGCCGGGAGGCCTGCCCGCCGTCGGAAATTCCAGTCGGGGGGCTGCGCAGCCCTGCCCCCTCCCCGGTGCAGTTGATTTTTCATAGTCGCCAATCGTGCGGGATTTTGCGGCCAACTGCTTAGCCGCTCCCATCGTACAACCGGCACGCCCGATCCAGCGTGACCCACATCACGCCCCGGCGCGTGCCTCACCGGACCTTCTGTCCGCACCCGGATAAAGGCGTAGGCGGAACCGCTCAGTTCCAGCCGGCGAGCCGGAGTAGCGCCGCGGCTCCGGCGCCGGCCAGCACCACCACCAGGAAGGGAGCGCGCAGGGCCAAGGCGATGGCAGCGGCCGCGAGCGCCCCCAGCCGGGCATCGGCGGCCAGGGATTGGCCGGTCGCGGCAGCATTGACCACTGTCAGGGAGGCCAGCAGTCCGATGGTCATGGTTCCCGCGATCCGGGACATCCGCGGATTTTCCAGCAACCGTGCGGGCACAAAGTAGCCCATCAGTTTCCAGGCGTACGCGAGCGCACAGGCCAACAGCAGCCAGATCCAGAGGCTCATGAGTCGCCTTCCGGGGCTGCCGCGCGCTTGGCGCCGTGGTGGTCGTGTTCCGCGTAGGGGTCAACGTCCGGTTCAAGGCCTTCGTCGCTGCGGCCGTGGCTGAACCAGCCGATGACCGCAGCCACCACGGCTGCCACCAGGATGGGAACACCTGCGGGTACAAACGGCACGGCAATGACGGTGGCCACGGCGCAGGCCACGGCAATCGCTACCGGTTCGCGCCCCTTGAGCCGCGGCCACAGCAGCGCCAGGAAGGCCGCTACGGCGGCGCCGTCCAGCCCCCATTGCTTGGGATCACCCAGCCCGCTGCCGGCCAGCGCGCCAACAGCCGTAAAGAGGTTCCACAGCACATAGATGCCGATTCCGGCAGCCCAGAAGCCGCGCCTTTGCTCCGCGGGATCGGACTGGCCGGTGCTGGTCGCGGTGGACTCGTCAATGGTCAGCTGGGCGCTGACGTACCTGCGCCAGCCCGTGGGACGCAGGAGGGCGTTGAGTTGCATGCCGTAAATACCGTTGCGCATGCCCAGCAGGGTGGCCGCGCTCATGGCGGCTATCCCTGAGCCGCCGCCGGCCACAACGCCGATGAACGCAAACTGCGAGCCGCCGCTGAAGAGCAGCAGGCTCAGGGCCATGGTTTGCCAGAAGCTGAGCCCGGAGGTGACGGACAGCGCCCCGAAGGAGACGCCGTAAAGGCCCGTGGCAATGCTGATGGACAGGCCCACCCGCACTGCCGGCGAATCCAGCAGTTTCACTGCCTCGCTGCCCGGCCGGACCGCCGGAGGCTCCACGCCCACATAATCAGCGGCACCTGAAAGGGAAGCCGCACCGTGTGCGCCTTCCGCTGCGCAGCCGTTCCGTCCGGACCGTACGCCCGTTGGAGGGCATCAACGTGCCCGGCAAGGAAGGCCACGTACATGGCGGTCAGTCCGGTAGCCGTCAGCTTCCGGGTCGCCGGCACCAGGATTCCGACGGCGGCGCCCAGTTCCAGCAGGCCGCTCGCCGCGATCCATTCCTCACGGGAAAGCAGGGCAAGTGGACTGGACGGGGGCACGCTGTGGCCTGGACCGCCGTCGTTCGCTTCTGCCTGGTGGCCGGATGCAGCGGCGGGCGACGGGTCCTCGCGGCACAGGTACCCGGGCACAACTTGGCGGTAGAACCGGGGATTCCGGAAGTGGTTGACGGCGCTGGCCAGGAGCAAAGCGCTCATGGCGGCAGCAGACAGGCTCTGGGGGGCCCGGCCGGCCCGCGGAAATGGCATGGCACCACTCAATCACAGGCGCGCGTGGCTGATGAAACCCAACTCCCGGCGACCTGCCTCCAGAGTGGAACTGCCTCCATCGTGGCGGCGCTGCGTCAGGCCCAGGCCATCAACGCGGTGCCGTAAGGCGGCGGCGGGCCCGCGTAGTCCAGCGGCCGGCCGGCCACCTGCAGTGGTGGGCCAACGTAACGGAGCTCGCCGAAGGAACTGGGCATGGTCCGGTAGTCGGGCTCAGGCAGTCCGGCACGGGCGGGCTGGCCAGCGGCAGGCCTGGCGTCCGCGTGCCCGCCAGCGGCGTTGGCCGACACCGCGTCCGCTGTCAGCGCGAACAGTTCTTCGGCGGTCCGGGCCAGCGACAGCCTGGCAGTGCCGCCCAATCCGGTTTCCCGGCGGGTTGCCAGGAGCGTGCCCGCTGCGGCCGCAACCCCGTACCCGGTGGCGTGGTCCAAGGCCTGGACTGGCAGCGCGCCCGGGCGCCAGTTGCCGTCCCGGTCGGGTCCGCCGTAAACGTGGGCGATGCCGCAGGCGGCCTGGACAATACTGTCGAATCCCCGCAACCCGCGCCACGGGCCATCGTTCCCCCAGCTGTTCAGGGCCACCACGGCCAGCCAGGGCCGGGATGCCAGCAAAGCCCCTGGTTCCAGGCCGAACCTGTCCAGTGCTCCGCGCCGGTAGCCGGTGACCACAACGTCGGCTTCGTCCAGAAGCCTTTCGAGGCGTTCCCGGCTGGTTCCGTTGGCGAGGTCGGCTTCGGCGCTGCGTTTGCCGAAACAGGTGTCAACGTACTGGTCCAGGATTTCGGGCATCCCGGGCGGATCTAGCCGCAGGACATCAGCACCCAGGGCCGCCAGGAGCCGGGTGCCCACGGGCCCTGCAATCACCCTGGTCAGGTCGAGCACCCGAACCCCTGCGAGGGGTTTTGCCGGGTGGTTGGCTTCAGGGCCGCTTCCCGCCGGGCCGGCCACAGGTTGGTGCGCACGCTTACTGGTGAGGGGCGCACCGCTGGTTGTGCCGTCGTCGGCGGTCAACTCGAGCCAGTGACCTGCTCCGGCAGCGCGGCCCATGGCGGAGCCGAGCCACTCCGCCCGGGTCCTGACGGCCGCCGCTATTCCGCCGTGCGCCTGGATCACTGCCTCGGCTGCGAGGGACGGGATACCGAGGAGGGCCTGGTCCACGTCCCGGCCGGTGGAAGCGCCAAGTGCTTGCAGGAGCCGGCGCTCGTGGTGCGGGTAATTGGCGTGGATCCGGATCCAGCCGTCAAGGGTCCGCCGGAACCCGGAGAGCGGGACGAACCCCTGGGCCTTCCGGCCGGCAATCCGCAGTAAACCGGAGGAGTCAAAGGCTGCCGCGGTCAGTTCCGGTGTGGTGCTGAACCTGCCGGGCGCGCCGGCGTAATGGTTCGCGGACGCGGCAGCGGCGTTGACGGCACCCAGCGCCAGACCCTCAACATCCAAAGGTCCATCCCACCAGCGCCCGGAGCCCGGTTGGAACATCATTACTGACCTACCTTCCCGGCGAGGAAGCCTCGCTCAACTGGTTCAGGACCCGGGCCGGCATGTTGGTGGTGATCTCCTGGATCCCCAACTCCTGGCACAGGGCCACGTCGTCCTCTGAATCCACCGTCCATACGCGCAGCCGCCGGCCGGCCTGAAGCCAGCGCTGGATGGTGGCCCTGTTTTCGCGGACGTAGTCGATGCCGGGCCCAGCCAGCCCCACCGCGCCGTCCTCGACGATCTGCTCCCCTTCGAGCTGCGTGGCCTTCATCAGGTTGGCCACGGCGCCACCGGTGATCAGGCCCAGCCCCAGCCCGTCCCGGATTTCGTGGATGGTCAGATCGTCCACCAGTTGGCAGACGTATTCCGCCGGCACGGACTGGAGGAGGTGGCGGACGGAGTCGGGGCTGAAGCTCATGAAGGTCACGGCCACGTTGTCCACGGTGGAGCTGGCCGGGTCCCAGCCCTCGCTCCGCAGCACCTCCAGCACCCTGTCCTCGAGCTTCAGCTGGTAGGGGCTGGGGTGCTTGAGTTCGATCGCCAGTTTCACCGGACGCCCGGCGCCCCGGAGAAGCTCCAGCAGCTCGGGCAGGGTCAGGAACTGTTCGGACCGCGCGCCGTAGGCCTCGGGGATGCGGGCGCCCTTCCAGGAGGAGAAGTCCAGCTGGCGCAGCTCCCGGAGCGTCCGCTCGGCCACCGGCCCGGTTCCATCCGAGGTGCGGTCCAGGTTGGCGTCGTGCAGGAGGACCAGGTGCTGGTCCCGCGTCAGGTGGAGGTCGCACTCCACGCCGTCGGCGCCGTCGGCCAGGGCCTGCAGGTAGGCCGCGCGGGTGTGTTCGGCGAAGGCGGCACTGGCGCCGCGGTGGGCAAAGACCAGGGACCGGTGCGGCCCGGACTCGTCAACTGTCATGGTGACACGGTAGCCGAATGCCGCCTGCCTGCAGGGCTAGGCTTGGCACATGCAGGTGAACTCTGAGCCAACTACCCAGGACTCCCCCACCCGGCCCCCTCCCCCGGCGCCGGAAGGCACTATCCCTGGTTCCGACGTCGGACGCGGAACCTCAAGCCAAAACGCTGCCGGGCTCAGCGCCGGTGACGCCGAAAAGGCGGCTGCCCTGCGCAAGATGAAAATGGTGGCCCTGGGGCTGCTGATCGCCATGGCCGTGGTATTTGTGTTCGCCTTTGCGCTGCAGAAGGAATACCCGTGGCTGCAGTACGTGCGCGCAGCCGCGGAGGGCGGCATGGTGGGCGCGCTGGCGGACTGGTTTGCCGTGACTGCCCTGTTCAAATACCCGATGGGCATCAAGATCCCGCACACGGCGATCATCCCCCGGCGCAAGGACCAGATTGGTGCGTCGCTGGGCGAATTTGTGGAGACCAACTTCTTGTCCGAGCAGGTGGTGCAGGACAAACTGGCCAGCGTCAACATTGCGCGTCGGGCCGGGAAATGGCTGGCGTCGCCTGGCGGTGCCGACCGCGTTGCAAAGGAAGGCGCCGCAATGATCCGGGGCGCCTTCACGGTGTTGAACGACGACGACGTCCAGACAGTCATCGAGGGATTGGTCCGCAAGCACCTCCTCGCACCGCCGTGGGGACCTCCGGTGGGCAGGCTGGCTGAACGGGTTTTCCAGGACGGGCACCACCACAAACTGGTGGACCTGCTGGTGGACCGGGCCGCCGACTGGGTGGACGACAACCATGAGACAGTATCCAGGATCGTTTCCGGGCGCTCCCCCACCTGGGTTCCGCAGTTTGTGGACGGCCTGGTGGGCGACAAGGTCTACGTGGAGATCCTGAAGTTTGTCCGGACCGTCCAGTCCGACCAGGACCACCAGGTCCGGCAGTCCATCGACAAGTACCTCAACGACCTTGCCCAGGACCTGCAGCACGATCCCGCCATGATCTCCCGCGCCGAGGACATCAAGGCACAGGTGCTTGGCGACCCGGAAGTGCGCGAACTTGCCTCCAGGACCTGGGGGACCGTCAAGAACGCCCTGCTTGGTGCCGTGGACGATCCGGACAGTGAGCTGACCGTCAAATTCAAGGCCGGGGTCCGGGACTTCGGCTCCCGGCTGGTGGGCGACCCCGAGCTCGCCGGGAAGGTCAACGCCTGGATTGGCGACGCCGCCGCATACCTCGTCCGCACCTACCGCTCCGACATTGCGGGCGTTATCACCGACACCGTTGCCCGCTGGGATGCCGAGGAAACCTCGCAGAAGATCGAACTCCAGGTGGGCAAGGACCTGCAGTTCATCCGGATCAACGGCACCGTGGTGGGTTCCCTCGCGGGGCTCGCGATCTTCACGGTGGCGCACCTTATCTTCGGCTGACTCCGCGGTGGCTTAGTTGGCAGTCCGGGTCTCCTGGGCCTACTGAATTACGACGGCGCGCTCGGGGTTGGGTGCCGGCGGGCTGTTCCCGGGCCTGCGGCCTGTCTTGCTGCTGAGCCAGATTGTCGTACCCCCTGCATATGCTGGGGTTATGGACGGCGAAGAGGCTCCAGGGACGGACGGCAGGGACGCTGTTTCACCTGCGTGCGGGGCTGTTTCCGGGGCCGGCTTTGGGGGCGGCTTTGGGGGCGATCCATCGGTCGCTTCCGGCTCCGGCAGGATTGTCGTACCCCCTCCCTATGCTGGTTTTATGGACGGCGAAGAGGCTCCAGGGACGGACGGCAGGAACCCGGTTCCGCCTGCTCCCGGGGCTGCCGCGCCGTCCGGGGCCGCTGTTGAGGCCGGTGACAGGCTCGATTCGCTGGCCGTTCCTGCCCCCGGCCAAATTGTCGTACCCCCTCCCTACGCTGGTTTTATGGACGGCAACGAAGCTCCAGAGACTGACAGCAGGAACCCGGTTCCGCCTGCTGTTTCCGGTTCTGGTG
>NZ_LFQH01000083.1:0-208 GCF_001238605.1 Arthrobacter sp. ZBG10
CCTCGCCGACGCCTCCAGCGACGTCGCGCAGGTTTCGGCTGCCCGTGAGGCGTTGAACGCGGAAGGGATCGTCCCGCTGGTCATCGCGCCGACGGGCGGCGTTTTGGCGGGCGACGACGGCGCCGGCGTCCCGGTCCAACGGACGTACCTGACGGCCCGGTCCACGGAGTTCGACGCCGTCATCGTGGCAGGTGCCGGGAAACCCGCC
>NZ_LFQH01000084.1:0-223 GCF_001238605.1 Arthrobacter sp. ZBG10
CCTGGCCTATGTCGAGGTCCTCCCGGACGAAAAGGGCCCGACCTGCGCAGCGTTTCTGGCCAACGCCGCAGCGTTCATGGCCGCGAACGGGGCACCCGTTCAAGAAGTCATGACCGATAACGCCCTGGCCTACATCCGGTCAACAGCCTTCGCGACCGTCATGAAGGACCTCGGCGCCAAACATCGGCGCACAAAGCCCCGCAGCCCGTGGCAAAACGGCAAA
>NZ_LFQH01000085.1:0-261 GCF_001238605.1 Arthrobacter sp. ZBG10
GCACCTGGCTCGCCAGCCAAGGCACGTTCCTGCCCGCAGGCCGGGCCTACATCAAAATCTACGGCTACAGCGGCAACGCAAGCTGGGGGAAAACCTACACCCTGAACACCACACTGGCCGCCGGGACCGTTGAACTTGAACCCAACACCAGCACCTCCACCGCCACCGTGGTTCCGTTGGCAACCACAATCTCCGGGTCAACCCTCAGCGCAAACTCCTCCGACACCGACTACTACGCCGTCGACCTGCCCAAAGCAGGCA
>NZ_LFQH01000086.1:0-19680 GCF_001238605.1 Arthrobacter sp. ZBG10
GGCCCTGGCTGTCCGGCGCCCGCCGCGCCTGCCCTGGCGGTCGCGGCGTCGTAGCGGTACCGGTCCGTCCCGTCGGCGGGTGCCAGGAGCTCAATGGCGGGGTGGCGCTCGCCGAGTGCGCTGGCGAAAGCGTCGAGGACGCGGGGGGACGCTTCGGTTTCAACTGTTGTCATGCCGGGATCTCTCGTCGGGGCCAGTGCAACGCAGGGGAGGACCGGGCCGGGGGTTCGGGGGCCGGCCGGCGGGGTTTCAGCCCGGCAGCCACTGCGAAGTTAGCCCCGGCGCCGCGGGGGCCGCCAGTTCTCCCGACACGCGCATCAACAGTTCGCAACCGCAGTTCACGGTGGTTCGCGGCACGTCAAACAGCGTCTTTTTACGTCGCAGCGAACTGTCCCGTGACGGCAGAAGTAGTGCTGTGAATTTTCGTTGCGGCCCGCGTCCGGGCATTGCGGCGGCGCTTGAACTGAACGATTTGGGGATGGTTTGGTGAGGTAACGATCCGAACGAGAGGCCCTTCACATGACAGCTACATCAGATCTTGCGCCCCGCAGGCTTCGGGACATCTTTGGAACCTTCGCCACCGGCCTGACGGTCATCACCAGCGCAACGGACAATGGCCCGGCCGGGTTCACCTGCCAGTCGTTTGCCTCGCTCTCCCTGGAGCCGGCGCTGGTCACCTTCAGCCCGGCCCGGACGTCCAGCACCTGGCCGCTGCTCCGCGAGGCAGGCTCGTTCACCGTCAACATCCTGCCGGCAGAACACCAGCACCTGGCAGGCCAGTTTGCCCGTTCCGGGGCGGATAAATTTGCCGGCGTCAGCCACGCTGCCTCGCCGCTGGGCAACCCGGTCCTGGATGATGCGCTGGCCTGGATCGACTGCGAACTCCACGCGGAGTACGACGGCGGCGATCACACCATCGTCGTGGCAGCCGTCCGGCACCTGAGCGCACGCCAGGATGCCGAGCCGCTGCTGTTCTTCAAGGGCCGCTACGCCGGGATTTCCGCTGCTGACCGGCTGCTTGAGGTTGCCAGCTGATCTGCGGCTGTTACCCGATCTCCGAAACGCCCGGATGTTCCATGGTGACGTGGGAGCGGAGCCGTTGGAGGCCGTCCCTGATCCTGGACTTGACCGTGGGCAGCGGCACGGAGAGCTTCGCGGCGATGTCCTGGTAGGTCAACGAGCCGAAGTAGGCAAGGAGAATTGATTCGCGCTGCAGGGCTGACAGGCATGCCAACGAGGCAATGATGATTTGGGCGTCCATTTTGTCGGCCAGGTCGTCGACGAAACCGTCGCAGGCTGCCGGCGCGGACCCTGCCCATCGATGATCGCGGGTGCGGCTGCTTTGGGTTGACCTGACTTTGTCCACGGCCCTTCGGTGGGCGATGGTCATCAGCCAGGCCATCGGAGTGCCCAGGGCCGGCCGGTATTTCCCGGCGTCCTGCCAGGCAGTGATGAATACTTCCTGCACGACTTCTTCGCTGAGCGCCCGGTCAACAACAACGCGCTGGACCAGCCCGGTGACCCGGGTGGATGTCTGCCGGTAGAACTCGCTGAACGCGTGGTGGTCACCTTCGGCTGTACGCAGCAGCAACCCGGCAAGACTGTCGCCGGCCTGGTCGGTGGCGGGACAGGCGCCCTGCTCGACGGGGCCGTTCATAAGGCCTTCACCGGCAACGGACTAGCGCCCATCAACTGCCCCGACAGGGTTTCCAAGTGGACTGCCGTTGTGTCCAGCACGCGGGACCCGTGGCACTTGGAACAGCAGACGGCCACCGCGAGGGTGCCCTCCTGCCGCCCGGAAACGCTGGGTGATGCAATCTGCAGGTGCAGGTCGGTGTCACACGTGGGGCACCAGGGGCGTTTTCCCCGGGGCTGGTCCTTGTCCCGTGGAACATAGCTGCTTAACGATGTTGTCATGGCCGTCTTAAACCAATGCCGGATAGCTGGCAAGAATGTAGTCCGCGCCCGCCGGTCCCTTCATGCGCAGGCCCTGTCCAGGGCCGATGCGGTCCCTCATTGCAGCCCAGAAGATGTGCTCGGCCTGTTGGGGGTGCTGCGATAGGGTGCACCAGCTGGTGTACAGGCCGTAGAGGGAGTCCGGGGCAAGAGTCGAGTCTGACTCCTGGTCCCGGTGGGTGGCTTCCTGAAGGAACCGGTCAAACTGTGAGTACGCCATGGTGGGTCCTTGGAGGAGATGCGGTGGGCCGTCTTTGGGGTGTGGCTGCCTGGAATCGTCCCGGCAGTGGAGCAGCCGGGTCCAGACTCAGGAGAGATCCGCCATGTTGTCCTGGACCGCCCAATGGTCGGCGCCGGTGGTGCCCCCATGGCTGGCGATGAGGGCCACGGCCATGCTCTTGGCCAGGACGGCTGCATCCCTGTCGCCTTCAACCGCCGAGATGATTGAGCCCTTGGTGAGGATGTGGCATGACCGCGCGAAAACATCCGGATGGTCCAGTCCGGCCTCCTCGGCAAGGTTCCGCATAAAGGCTCTGACCTGCGCCAGGTAGCTCATCGATGCTTCCCCCAGGGGGTGGGTGGGACCCATCTCCAGCATGGTGCTTATCAGCGCACAGGCCTGGAAGTCGTCCCGGCGGAACCACCCATCCAGGACGTCGAAAATAGTCAGCAACTGGGCTGTCGGGTCCTCGGACCGCTTTCTGCATTCAGCAATGATCTGTTCAACGGTCAGGTCCTGATGACAGCGTTCCAGGAACGCGAGGACCAACACATCCTTGGCGGGGAAGTGCCCATAGAACGTGGCCTTGGCAACCCCGGCACGGGAAATAAGTTCAGCGATGCCAACATCCCGGATGCCACGCTGCGTAAATAATTCATAAGCGGCCGCCATGATGCGCTCCCGCGCGCCGGAAGGGACGGGAGCGGCAAGCGGGCCAGCTGAAGAGCTACGTGTATGTTCCATCAGGGCAGACATTACACTACCCAGACAGACCGGTCTGTACGGTGTCCCGCCAGGAAGGGACAAGTTGATCCCGGGCCGTCGCCGGCCCAGTGCCGCAAGCACCATCCGCCCGGTAGTAAGCTTGCTGAACAATATCAGTAAGCGTACTGATGAACCGGAGGATGGGAGCAGGAACCATGGGCGTAATCGTCAGCGCCGTTTGCTGGCTGGGCCTTGCCGCGAGCGGCACCCTGGTGGGCCTGGCGGCCAGCGGTAACGGGGCGCAGGGCCTCAATGGCCTACAGCTGGTTGGCCACGTGTTCCTGGGCCTCGGACTGGGGCAGTTGCTGACGCTGGGCCTGAAGGCGCTGGCCCGGCAGCTGGTGCGGAAGGCTGCCCCGCCGCGGGTGGACACCAGCCAGGAACCCGTACAGGCTCCCGTCCGGCTTGCGAGCGTCCTGCCCCTGCCGGTGCGCCGCACCGCTTCGGGGGCGGCCCGGCACGCCGCCTGACGTGCCGGCCCGCCGCGCTGGCCTGACCCTGCCGCTTGGCGCGCTGGCCTGCCCCCCGGCCTGACCTGACGGACGCGCAGCTTGCCTGGCCGGGAACCGGTGCCCGTACAAAACCGGGCAGAATGGACGGGTGACTTCTCCTGAGGGACCCGCCCCGACGCGTCCGGGCCCCGCCTTCGACCTGGCCGCCATCGGCGCCGGCCTCGCGTTCGCCGCATCCCTGCCAGCTCTCCGGGAGGCGCTGGGCGCCGGGATGGCCGCTGTGGTGCAGGCACCACCCGGAACCGGCAAAACCACCCTTGTCCCGCCGCTGCTGGCAAACCTGCTGGGCGCAGGAAAACCAGGCACCGGCAACCTGAAGATCGTTGTTACGCAGCCCCGCCGGGTGGCTGCCCGTGCTGCTGCGCGGCGGCTATCGGCCCTGGCCGGCACCCCACTGGGTGGACCGGTGGGCTACACCGTCCGCGGCGAAAACAAGACCAGCCGGTCCACCGTCGTCGAATTTGTCACCCCGGGCATCCTGTTGCGCCGCCTGCTGGCCGATCCCGGCCTGGCGGGGGTGGCCGCCGTCGTCCTCGATGAAGTCCACGAGCGTGGCCTGGAGACGGACCTGCTGGTGGGGATGCTCGCCGAAGTCCGCGAGCTGCGCGGCGACCTGACCCTGGTGGCCATGTCCGCCACGCTCGACGCGCCCCGGTTCGCCGCGCTGCTGGCGGATTCCGACGGCGGCCGGCCGGCTCCCGTGATCGACTGCCCGTCGGCGCTGCATCCGTTGACAGTGGACTGGCAGCCGGCCGCAGGGCCGCGAGTGGATGGCCGGGGTGTGGCACGGGATTTCCTGGACCACGTGGCCGCGACGGCCGCGCAGTTCCATGCCCGCGCCCTTGCCGTCGAGCCCGGCGCTGACGCTTTGGTGTTTGTCCCGGGTGCCCGGGAGGTGGCCCAGGTTGCGGCTGCGCTGCGGGGCCGGCTGGGCAGCGGCGTTGACGTCCTGGAGCTGCACGGCCAAGCCCCCGCGGCCGACCAGGACAGCGCCGTGTCCGGCCGGCGGCAAGGCGGGAAACCACGGATCATCGTCTCCACGGACCTGGCCGAATCGTCGCTGACGGTGCCGGGGGTGCGGCTGGTGATCGATTCCGGCCTGTCCCGCGAACCCCGGCGCGACGCGGGCCGCGGCATGACGGGGCTGGTCACCGTGTCCTGCTCGCGGGCGTCGGCGGAGCAGCGGGCAGGCCGGGCCGCCCGGCAGGGGCCGGGAACAGTGGTGCGGTGCTACAGCCAGCAGGCGTTCGGAGCGGCCCCCGCCCACGTGACCCCGGAAATTGCGGTCGCGGACCTCACCGGCGCCGCCCTTACCCTTGCCTGCTGGGGCTCTCCGGGCGGCGCGGGCCTTGCCTTGCCGGACCAGCTGCCGCAGCAGGCACTGGCGGACGCCACGGCGGTGCTGCTCGAACTCGGTGCGGTGGGTGCGGACGGGCACCCCACCGCCACCGGCCGCACGCTGGCCGGCATTCCGGCGGACCCCCGCCTGGCCAGGGCCCTGCTGGCCGGCGGCACCGCCGCGGGTCCCGTCCTGGCAGCACAGGTGGTGGCAGCCGTGGCCGGGGACCACCGCGCGCGCGGCGCCGACCTCCCCGGCCTCCTGTCGCAGCTCCGTGCCGAGAGGGGCCCGGAAGGCCGGAGGTGGGCTGAGGAGTCCCGGCGGCTGCAGGACCTCGCCGCCCGGGCCGGGAACAGCGGAAAGGCGAAGGCGCCCGGTTCTTCCCGCCCTGAAGCCGGCAGCGGCGCAGAGGCGGTGGGCGCCGTGGTGGCACTGGCTTTCCCTGGCAGGGTGGCGCAACGCGTCGCCGGCGACGGGCCCGAACGCTACCTGCTGGCCTCCGGCACCCGGGCCGGGCTGCCGGCCGGGAGTTCCCTGGCCGGCCACGAGTGGCTGGCCGTGGCGGAAGTGTCCCGTGCGGAAGGCAGGGACGCTGCCGGCACGGGAGCCGTGATCCGCGCCGCCGCTCCGCTGACGGCTGCCTTGGCGGAATCCGCGGCAGCCCACCTTCTCAGCGACTCCGTGGTGGCACAGTTTGTGCAGGGACGGGTCAGCGCCCGGCGGGTCCGCAGGCTCGGCGCCATCGTCCTGGCGAGCACCCCGGTCCGGCCGTCCCCGGCGGAGGGCCGGACCGCCGTGGCGGCGGCGCTAATGGCTGAGGGGCTTGATGTGTTGGCCTGGCCGACGGCGGCACTGGACATCCGCCGCCGGCTCGCCTTCCTGCACCGCGAGATGGGGGCGCCCTGGCCGGACATGTCGGATACGGCCCTCCTGCAGCGGCTGGATGACTGGCTGGGGCCTGAGCTGGCGGCACTGGCCGGCGGCGCCGCCGCGGGCAGCCTGGATCTTTCCCCGGCCGTGCGCCGGCTCCTGCCCTGGCCCGAAGCAGGGCGGCTGGACAGCCTGGCACCGGAACGGCTTGAAGTTCCCAGCGGTTCCCGGATCCGGATCGAATACCCGGCCGACGCTGACGGTACCGGCCGGCCGGTGGTGGCGGTCAAGCTGCAGGAGTGTTTCGGGCTGGCCACCACACCCCGGCTGGCGGACGGCCGGGTTCCGGTCCTGTTCCATCTGCTCTCACCGGCCCGGCGTCCGCTGGCGGTTACCGATGACCTGGCGTCATTCTGGTCGGGGCCCTATGCGCAGGTCCGGGCGGAGATGCGGGGCCGCTATCCACGGCACCCCTGGCCGGAAGACCCCTGGTCGGCGCCGGCCACCGCACGGAAGAAACCCCGGTAGGGCGGCCTTCCGGCGCGGGAGCAGGCCTGCCGCAAGCGCAGGGTGAGATGTCCGATACACAGCGGAAACGCCGCGTCGACCCGTTGAAACATGGTCCCGTTAGTCTCGGATCCACAGGGGCAAGGAAGCCCGAATGGACCTGGAAGGATGCACCGAATGTTTCTTTTGAACAGCCTCAGTCTTCTGCTTGACGGACGCGGCAACGACGATGGGCACGCCTTCGGCAGCAGCGCCGGCAGCAGTTTCCCGGCAGGCCGGCTCACCTCAGCCGCCTGGGAAGGCTGGTGGCACGAAGAGCAGGTCTGAGCCCGGCACCCCTACGGCTGCGGATCCAGCCGGGACAGGATGAAGGCTGCGACGGGGATGGCAGCGGCGGCACCGACGTCGAACGCGGCCCGCTTTTTGCCCGCGACGGTGAAGGAGTGGTCCCCGCCGGCCACCCATTCCAGGACCGCATTGGTCCCTATCCCGGACACCACGCGCGTCAGGAGGTCCGGGGTGGCAAACGTGTCCCGGCTGCCCTGCAGGAAAAGCATGGGCAGCGTCAGCCCGTACAGGTGTTCGTCCCGGAGTTTTTCGGGCTTTCCGGGCGGGTGCAGCGGGTAGCCCAGGTACACCAGCCCGGCGGCGGGCATTCCTTCGGCCACGGCCATGGACGCCATCCGCCCGCCGAAGGACTTGCCGCCGGCCCAGAGGTTCCCGTGGTCCGCGTGGTCCGCGGCCAGTGCAGCGGCATGGTCCATGGCGGAACGCCAGGCGGCAATGGCTACGGGTGGCCGGTCCGGGAATTTCCGGCCGGCTTCCCGGTACGGGAAATTGAAGCGCAGGCTGGCAACGCCGGCGTCGGCCAGTCCGGCGGAGAACCCGGCCAGGAACGGATGGTCCATGCCCGCGCCTGCCCCGTGCGCCACCACCAGGGTCGCGGCGGGGTGGTCGGGGCGGGTATAGGCGGCCGAAACCGCCCCGTCCGCCACGGTGATGGTGCGGGGTTCTTCTGCGATGGGCATGGATCCATCATGCCGGAAGCAACGGCCCTGCGACGGGGGCAGGGTGTACGTTGTCCCCATGGCGAGCGAACAGACCACCATCACAGTCCAGGGCCCCCACGGCGAACGCGAAATGCGCATTTCCAGTCCCTCAAGGGTGCTCTGGCCGGAGCTTGGCCTCACCAAGCTGGACCTGGCCAACTATCTCGCCGATGTGGGGGACGCCTTCATCGCCGCCAACGGCGACCGTCCCGTTTCGCTGCAAAGGTTCTCCGACAACATTGACGGCGAGCAGTTCTTTTCCAAGAACCCGCCCCGCGGCACCCCGGACTTCGTCCGCTCCGTCAAGGTGGTCTACCCCAGCGCCCGGTCCCACCCCCAGCTGGTGCTGGATGAACCGGCCGCGGCCGTCTGGGCCGCGCAGATGAACACCGTGGTGTTCCATCCGTGGCCGTCCAGGGCGGATAACACGGACAACCCGGACCAGTTGCGGATCGACCTGGACCCGCAGCCCGGCACGGACTTCAAGGACGCCGTCCCCGCAGCGCGGGTGCTGAGGGACGTCCTGGCCGAGGCCGGACTGGACGCGTTCATCAAAACGTCTGGCAACCGGGGGCTGCACGTTTATGCCCCCATCGAGGCCACGCGGGAGTTCCTGGACGTCCGGCATGCCGTGATCGCCGCAGCCCGCGAGGTGGAGCGGCGGATGCCGGACCAGGTCACCACGGCATGGTGGAAAGAGGAACGGGGCCAGCGCATCTTCCTCGACTACAACCAGGCCAACCGGGATCGGACCATTGCCGGCGCCTACAGCCCGCGGGCCCTGGCGCACGCTCCGGTCTCCTGCCCCATCACCTGGGACGAACTGGACACCGCTGACCCGCGGAACTTCACCATCCTGACGGTCCCGGAGCGGCTCCGCACCATCGGCGACCCGTGGGCGGATTTCGGCGCGAAGCCCGGCACCATCGACACGTTGATGCAGTGGTGGGAACGTGACCTCGAGGCCGGGCTGGGCGAGCTGGCATTCCCACCCGACTATCCAAAGATGCCGGGCGAGCCGCCGCGCGTCCAGCCCAGCCGGGCAAAGAAGCCGGAGTAGCCGTTTTTATTCGAAGCGGGACGGGTCGCCGGCTCCGCGCCGGACCACCTCGGCCACCCCGCTGGAGAAGTCCACCACCGTGGTGGGCTCGGAGCCGCAGTCGCCGGCGTCCACCACGGCGTCCACCTGGTGGTCCAGGCGTTCCTTGATGTCCCAGCCCTGAGTCAACGGATCCTCCTCGTCCGGCAGCAGCAGGGTGCTGGAGAGAAGCGGTTCGCCCAGTTCCGCCAGCAGGGCCTGCACCACCCGGCTGTCCGGGATCCGCACCCCCACGGTCTTCTTCTTGGGGTGCAGCAGGCGCCGCGGGACTTCCTTGGTGGCGGGCAGGATAAACGTGTACGCGCCAGGGGTGACGGACTTGATGCTGCGGAACACGTCATTGCCGATGTTCACAAACTGGCCCAGTTGCGCAAAGTCCCGGCACACCAGGGTGAAGTGGTGCTTGCTGTCCAGTTTGCGGATGCTCCGGATCCGGTCCAGGGCGTCCTTGTTGCCCAGCTGGGCGCCCAGCGCGTAGCAGGAATCCGTGGGGTAGGCGATCAGGCCGCCGTCACGCACCATGCTGATTGCCTGCGAGATGGCGCGGGGCTGGGGGTCCTGTGGATGAACGTCAAAGTATCTGGCCATGTGGGAGAGCCTACGTTCCCGGGACCGCCACCGCACCACCTTCCCGGTCGGGGCGGGGAAAGCACGACGGCGGCGCCCGGCCGGTCAGCCCACGTGCACCCAGGGCCGCTGCCGGATGTCCGGCTCGGCTTCACGGAGGATCTCCCGGGTCACCGGCGCAATTTCGCCTTCGCCGAGGAACAGGAACCGGAGGAGGTTGCGGACCGGGTTGCCTTCCGTCCAGCGGAAGTAGATGTGCGGCATCAGCCCTGTCACGTCACGGATGTGCAGGAGCACGGAGGCGATGGTGTTGGGGACGCCCGGCCCGTGGACTTCCAGGACCTGGTACCCATGCCGGAGTACGCCGCGCACCTCCAGGGCGGTTTCGAAGTCGGAGGAGTCGTCCACAATGACTTCCAGGAACAGCGGCCGGGCGTTTTGCGGGAAGTGGCTTGCCTCGGTGGCGGACGCCAGTTTTTGCCGGTAGTCGGCAGCGGCCACGCGGACTGGTTCGTGGGCAATGATGCCGATGGGCCCGGCCAGTGCGGGGGCCATGAACTCCAGGGCTGCGGTGTCCAGCCGCACGTGGGTGGCGTGCAGTTCGAAGGAGCGCATCAACCTGGACAGCAGGGAGACGGCAATGATGCCCAGGATGAAGAACGCGGCAATCCGGATGCCTTCTGGCCGTTCGAAGATGTTGGTCACCGTGGTGTAGGTAAAGAGGACGGCGATGATGCCGAAGCCCACGGTGCGTTTGCGTTGCTGCTGGCGCCGGGCCGAAAGCGTGACGGCCACTGCCGCGGACGTCATCAGCACCAGCACGCCCGTGGCGTACGCGCCGCCCTGGGCGTCGACGTCGGCCTCAAAAAGCCAGGTGACCACGAACCCCAGGAAGGTGAACACGAGCACCAGCGGCCGCACCGCTTTGGCCCAGGCCGGGGCCATGCCGTACCTGGGCAGGTACCGTGGCACCAGGTTCAGCAGCCCCGCCATGGCGGAGGCACCGGCGAACCACAGGATGGCGATGGTGCTGAGGTCGTACACCGTGCCGAACCCCGGCCCCAGGTAGGAGTGCGCCAGGAAGGCCAGCGCACGGCCATTGGCTTCCCCGCCCGGCTCAAACTGCGCCGCGGGGATAAGTACTACAGTGGCGAAGCTGCTGGTTACCAGGAACGTGCTCATGATCAGGGCGGCTGTGGTGAGCATCCGCCGGGTGCCCTGGATCCTGCCGGCTGGATTCGCGTCGGTGTCCGTGGGGCTGCCCTTGATCTGGGGCATCACTGCCACGCCGGTCTCAAAACCGGACAGGCCCAGCGCGAGTTTGGGAAACACCAGCAAGGCAATGGCCACGGCCATCAGCGGGTTCCCGTGGGAGGTGGTCAGCGTCTGCCACCAGTTGTCCACCGCCACCGGATGGTTGGCCGCTTCCACCAGGGAACGGCCAATGACCACCACGTTCAGTGACAGGTACACCACCACAAGGACAACCGCCACACCGATGGCTTCCTTGAAGCCCCGCAGGAAAACGGCGGCCAGCAGCGCCAGGAGGACCAGGGTGATGGCCACCTCCTGGCCGTGCAGCCAGCCGGGCGCATACGGGTTCTCGATCAGGTGCGCCGTGGCGTCGGCGGCGGAGAGGGTCATGGTGATCATAAAATCCGTGGCGGCGAACCCCAGCAGGCCCAGGACCAGGAGTTTCCCGCCCCAGCGCGGCAGAAGCCGTTCCAGCATGGCGATGGAACCCTCGCCGCGGGGGCTTTCGCCGGCCACGCGGCGGTAGACCGGCAGGGCCCCCAGGAGGGTCACGGCCACCAGCACCAGCGTGGCCAGCGGTGAGATGGCCCCCGCCGCCAGCGCCGCGATGGCGGGCTGGTAGCCAAGGGTGGAGAAGTAGTCCACGCCCGTCAGGCACATCACCTGCCACCAAGGGTGTTTGTGGTCCTGCCCGGATGATTGCCCGCCCGGGCCCTGGTGCGTGCCTTTGGCGTCCTGCAGGCCAAAAAGCAGCCAGTCCCGTACCGCAGCCCTGCGGCCGGGAGGAAGGGCTGACGGATCAGCCGGCGGTCTGCTCATGGTGGTCATCGGGTTCCCTCTGCGTCAGTGTCCAGGCCACGGCACAGCGCCGCGGCACAGCCGAACGTAGCACCGGGACAAGGCCCCGAACCCCGAAATCCGGGGATCTTGACGCATCCTTAACGCCGGTGTGGGGAAGGGCACACCGGCGGTCAAAGGTGCCGCTCCGGAGGTGGCAGAATGTGCCCCATGCCAGCGGAACGTATAGTGATCGGCCTCAAGGGGGACGACGACGGTGGCGTGCTCACGGAGCGCGCCGCGCGCCTTCTGCCGCCCGGCGGGGGCAGTGAACTCCTGGGCGTCCACGTCCGGACCCCCAAGGGGAGCCGGAGCGGATCACCGCAGGCACTCGAGGCGCAGCGCCGCGCCGTCGTGGCCGCCGGCGGCACCTTCCGGACCCTGCAGGGCGATGACGTTGCCACCGGCCTGCTCGACTATGCACGCTCGGTCCAGGCCACCCGGATGGTGGTGGGGCGTTCCCGGGCAGGGATGTTCCGGGGCGCTGCCGGTACGGGCATGCGGGTGATCCTCGGTGCCGGGGACATCGACGTCCATGTGGTCCCCGGCCTGCCGGCCCGGAACCCCGTGCAAAGACGGCCGCTGGATGTGGGCCGTGCCCGCACCTTCGGGGGCATTGCGCTCGCCGCCATACTGCCGGCGCTGCTTCAGCTGGTCCTCGCCGCGTTCGAACACAGTGTTGCCACCGCCGTGCTGATCCAGCTGGCCGGCGCCGTGGCGATCGCACTGGTGGGCGGCTTGCGGCCTGCGGTGGTTGGTGCCTTGTGGAGCAGTGTCCTGGTCAACTTCTTCTCGACGCCCCCGCTGGGCAACCTGGCCATCGAGGACCCGCAGGATTTTCTGTCCCTGGCGGTGTTCCTGGGCCTGTCCGTTGCGGTGGCCGGCGTAGTGGACCGGTCTGCACGGCGCTCACGCGAAGCCGCGCAGGCGCGGGCGGAGGCCGGCATCCTGGGGGACCTGGCGCTGGACGCCTCGCGGTCCGCAGACCCGCTCCGCGGTCTGCTGTCCGATGCGGTCGCCGTGTTTGGCGTCGCCGGAGCGGCCATTGTGGCGCGGCAGTCACCCGGCGCCGGAGCCGGGAAGGCGCCGGCAGTGCTGCTTGCCGGGGTGGGGGACACTACGGGATGGCACGGAATGGTGCCGCCTGCCGCGCCCCCGCCCGGCAGCACCGTGGAACCTGTGGACGCCGTCACGTGGCTGGTCCTTTTCGGCAGGGAAGTCGCACCGGACCGGCGCACGTTGCTGGGCGCCGTTGCCGTGCACATCAAGGCGCAGCTGGAGCGCCGACAACTGGAAACCAGCCGGCTTGAGATCATGCGGCTGGCGGAAGGAAATACCATGCGCACCGCCATCCTGAGGGCGGTGTCCCATGACCTCCGGACGCCGCTGGCCGGGATCAAGCTGGCCGCCGGGGGACTGCTGCAGGACGCCGGCACCTTCACCCGGGCCGAGGAGCGCGAGCTGGTGCAGACCATCGACGAATGTTCCGACAGGCTGGACCTGCTGGTGGGCAACCTGCTGGACATGTCACGGATCACGGCGCAGTCGGTGGAGCCCCTCCTGGGACCCGTGCGGTGGCATGACGTGCTGGACAAGGCGCTCCGCGGCATCCCGTCAACCGCCGTCGCCGTGGTGCTGCCGCCCAACATGCCGGCCGTGGATGCGGACCCCGGGCTGCTGGAACGGGTCATCGCCAATATTGTGGAAAACGCCCTCAAATACGCACCCGAAACCCAGGTGGCAATCACCGGCACCACCGATGGCATGGGTTCCGCCCTGGCCGGGCACCCCTCCGGCGAACTGCGGATCGCCGACCGCGGACCCGGCGTTCCCGCAATGAAAGTGGTGGAAATGTTCCGTCCGTTCCAGCGCCTGGACGACGCCCAGCCCGCAGCCGGCGTGGGCCTGGGGCTTGCCGTTGCGCAGGGCTTCGTCGAGGCCATGCGGGGGTCCCTCACCGCGGAGGAAACCCCGGGCGGGGGCCTGACCATGGTCATCCGGTTGCCCCTGTCCACGGGTCCCAGGGAACAGGCCCAGTGAGCACCGCCGACATCCCCGCAGGCGGACCTGCCCCACTGGCCACCGTCCTGGTTGTTGACGACGATCCGCACCTGCTTAAGGCCCTGAGGATCACGCTGGCCGGCCACGGCTACCGGGTCACCGTGGCAGCGGACGGCGGATCGGCGCTTGCCGCCGCGGCCAGGGACGCACCGGACCTGGTGGTCCTGGACCTGGGCTTGCCGGACATGGACGGCGCAGCGGTGCTGCGGGACCTGCGCCGCTGGAGCACCGTCCCCGTCCTGGTGCTCTCTGCCCGCCACGGTTCGGCGGACAAGGTGGCTGCCCTGGACGCGGGTGCTGACGACTACATCACCAAACCCTTCGGCCTGGACGAACTGCTGGCGCGGCTGCGGGCACTGCTGCGCCGCGTGCCGCAGCCGGATTCCGCCCCCACGATAGCCACGGAAGGGTTCACCGTTGACCTGGTGCGGCGGCAGGTGCATCGTGGCGGAAAACCGGTCCGGCTCACCCCCACCGAGTGGAGCATCCTGGAAATCCTGGTCCGCAATCCGTCCCGGCTGGTCAGCCAGCAGCAGCTGCTGGCCCTGGTCTGGGGTCCCTCCTACCAGAAGGAAGCCAACTACCTGCGGGTGTACATGGCCCAGCTGCGGCGCAAGCTGGAGGCCGATCCCGGCAATCCCCGGCACCTCCGCACCGAACCGGGGATGGGGTACCGCTTCGAGCCTTAACCCCGGGCCCGGCCATGTGGAAATCCCCCCTACCGGCGGCGACCGGCTTGGGGCAGGATGTTGTCTGGTCCAGCTTTTATCCTGCACGAAGGAGTCACCGCCATGCCCACCATCCTTAACCCGTACATCAGTTTCCGCGACAACGCCCGCGACGCGATGAACTTCTACCAGTCGGTGTTCGGCGGCGACCTCCGCGTCAGTACGTTCGGCGAGTACCAGGCCTCCGAGGATCCCGCCGAAGCGGACAAGGTGATGCACGGCATGCTGACCACGCCCAGTGGGCTGGTCCTGATGGGCGCCGACACCCCGAACAGCATGCCCTACAACCCGGGCTCGGCCATCTCGGTTTCCGTCAGCGGGGATGATGAGGCCGAACTGCGCGGCTATTACGAGAAGCTCAGTACCGACGGCGGCTCCGTCACCGTGCCCATGGAGGCCTCGCCCTGGGGCGATATTTTTGGCATGTGCACCGACAAATTCGGCATCGACTGGCTGGTGAACGTCAACGGCGCCCAGGGTGCCACCGGCGCCCCCTAGGACGCGCCGGCCGGAGCTGTTGGACCCATTTCCACCCGGATGTAGGACCTGAGGAGCAGGAATGCTCACTGCTGCACACCGGCCATGACAGGCCTTCCCTTCGCCGGGGACCCACTGGTGCACGCCTGCCTGCTGGGCCTGGGCATCCTGGCGGCCCTGCTGTTCTACGGCTACGAAAAGCGCCGCCGGGGCCTGACCGACCCACGCCTGTGGCCCATTGCAGGATTCGCCATCGCGTTCGGGGCAATCGGCTCAAGGATCCTCACCTGGGACGTTTCCCGCGAGGTCTCCCTGGCCGAGTGGTGGGGCAACGGCGACCGCAGCATCCTCGCGGGCCTGGTTGGAGCCTGGCTTGGTGTGCACCTGGGGAAACGGCTGACGGGCTACCGCGGATCCACCGGCGACCTGCTGGCGCCCGCGGTGGCATTGGCGCTGGTAATCGGACGCGTGGGCTGCCTCCTCACGGAACTGCCGGGCACCCCCACCGGGCAGGCCTGGGGGATATCGCTCACGCCGGCACAGGCGGCGCTGTTGGGCGGGCTGCCCGGGGTAGGACTGCACCCGTCCTTTGCCTATGAGATTGCCTTCCACGCAGCTGCCTTTTCGCTCATGTGGCGGTACCGGGACCGCCTGCCCCGTCCCGGCGACCTCTTCATCTGCTACGTGAGCTCCTACGCGCTGTTCCGGTTCGGCGTCGAATTCGTCCGGGGCAACGAGGTGCTGTGGCTGGGAATGAGCCGGCCCCAGTGGTTTCTGCTGGCGATTCTCCCCCTGCTGTCCTGGCGGATGCTGCGGGTGTTCGGGAACCTCTCCGCCCCAGGCTGGAAGGACGGATGGCATGAGCAGGAACAACCGTTTTACCGGGAACGGGGAGGATCCCCCTGAACCCTGGCTCGGTCCCTTGGGGCTCGGAACCCTCGTGGGGGCAGTGGTCCTCTACGGCCTCTATGTCGGCGGGCCGATTATTTTCAGCGCAGTCTCGACCACAGCCGATCCCACGCAGCCGGTGCGGTACCTGAGTGGGCCTGTGGTGCTGATTCCCATCGCCGGCTACCTGGCCATCGCGATTCTGCTGGCGGTCCGGCCACCCACAGCCAAGTGGGGCGCCGGGCTGCTGATTGGCCTGGGGATCTTCACGCTGCTCGGCGGCGGGATCTGCGTCGGATACCTCGCACAGATAAGGGCCTGAGATGAATCCACTGCCGTTCGCCTCCCGACAGTCGCTGCCCGGCCCCGGCCAGCCGCTGCGCGGGGACCGGATCCACCGCTACGTCACAGCATTCTGCCCCCACTGCCACGAAACAAACCCCCCGCTCACGCAGGTGCAGCGCCTCTCCGGCGCGCTGCTGATCCGCGATGACCGGGTCTGGCTGGAACGCGGCTGCCCTGATCACGGCCTCGTCAGCACGTTGTATGACGAGTCCCCGGAAATCCTGCGCTACCTGGAGAAATGGCAGGCCCCCACCAAGCAGCACATCCCGGACCAGGCCGGAAATTACCGCCAGGTGCCCGAAGCCTACGCGTACGGGCTGCCTGCCATGCAGACCCAACACACCTGCATCCTCCTGCAGGACATCATCGAACACTGCAACCTGCGCTGCCCCACCTGTTTCACCGCCTCCGGCCCCCAGCTGCAGGGGGTGGCACCGCTGAGCGAGGTACTCGCGAACATTGACACCCGGCTGTGCCGCGAAAACGGGCGGCTCGACGTGCTGATGCTTTCCGGCGGCGAACCTACGCTCTATCCGCAGCTGGCTGAACTCCTGGACGAGCTCGTAGCCCGTCCGATCGTGCGGATCATGGTAAACAGCAACGGCATGCTGATCGCAACCGACGATGAACTGCTGGCGCTGCTGGCCAGGCACCGGGACCGGGTGGAGGTCTACCTCCAATACGACGGCCCGTCCAGGGAAACATCCATCCATCACCGCGGGGGAGACCTGACCCGCTTCAAGGACCTGGCCATCGCACGCCTGTCCGAGGCAGGTGTCTTCACCACCCTGACCATGACGGCGGCCCTTGGCGTCAACGATGGTGAGGTCGGCGCCGTTGTGATGCGGGCCCTGGAAACCCCGTTTGTGGGTGGGGTTGCGCTGCAGCCGGTGTTCGGTTCGGGGCGCGGCCACGGCATCGACCCCACGGCCAGGCTCACCCACACGGGCGTCCTGGAACGGCTCGCGGCGCAAACCGGCGGGGTGGTTTCATGGCACGACCTGACGGCACTCCCGTGCTCCCATCCGCATTGCGCATCCGTGGGCTACATGCTGAAGGACGATTCCGGAGCCTGGCGTTCGCTGGCAGCCCTCGTCGGGCATGACCAGCTGCTCGCGTGGCTGGAACTCAATCCCGACGGCCTTGCCAACCGCATCGCCGACAGCGCGATCCCGCTCGAGCTGCGGAACCTCATGAAGACCTCCCTCCTGGACCTCCTGAGCGAGCAGTCATCGCTGTCCCACCCGCGGACCATGGATCTTTGGAAAAACATCTGCACCCAGTGCGACCTGGGCATCGGCACCCTGACCACGCTGGCCGCCGGCAAACTGCCAGGCCAGCAGCAGCGGCTGCGCCGGCTGCTGGGCGAACGGATCACCCGCATCATGGTGAAGCCCTTTATGGACATCTCCACCATGATCGAGGAACGGCTCACGCAATGCTGCGTCCACGTGGGCACCAAGAGCGACGCCGGCGAACACCAATGCGCTCCGTTCTGTGCTGTCCAGGCGTGGCCCGCCCTGGCCAGGCAACGCATCAGCACGGCCACCGGCACCCGGCTCCTCCCCGTCCGCCAGGTCCCGGCCAGTGCCGGGGAGCACTGATGGACGCCGACTCGGAGGCCCGGCGGATCGCAGCCGGGCCAATGCCATCGCAACTGGTCCGCGCCAAACATGCCGCCCTGCACGGCCAGGGGCGCGGCCACGGAACGGACCCGGCGGACCCACCGCCGTTCGATCCGCTGCGGCTCTGCATCTTCGCGACCATTGCCCTGCTGGGCTGGGTTGCCGGCCCGGTGGCACTGGCCGTGTTCGCCGCCGTCGGATTCGCCGGCTACTGGAAAGCCCGGCGACGGGGCCTGACCCGGTCGAACTGCTACCTCCGGGATACCCGGCTGATCCTGGCGTACCTGGCCCTGCTCCTGGCGGCCGGGTTATGGGGCAGCTACGCCCTGGCAGCTTCCCAGCCGGGCCGCTGAACCAACCACCGCGCCGGTCCGTGGGGGGTTGAGGCGGGACGGGGCTGCTGCAAGGATGGTGCGGTGGAGTCCCTCTTTGAGTTCCTATCCGACAAATGGTGGCTGATTTTTCCCCTGAGTGCGTTTGCCGGGCACTGGGCCAACTCGTGGCGCAAGGCCGGCGAACGCCGGCACCGCCGGAAAGTGGAGCTGTACACCCTCCGGAACCAGTCCCGCGACGCGGAAGTGGCGTCGGCTGCCCGGGTGGCGGACGTCCTGGTCCGGCACACCGCAACCAACGCGCGGTGGCTCGAGTACGAACTGGACGTCGGCAAACTCATCGACTTTCCGTTGATGACGGACGTCCGGGAGCCCCTCACCGTGGCCTTCCTCCGGGCGAAACGGGAAGCGGACGGCCAGCGCCCGACCACGGCCGCCGACATGACGTCGCCCGCCGCCTTCGAGTCCTACCGGCAGGCCGTCGACAGCTTCGCGCTGGCGCTGGACCTGGCCGAGCGCGAGGCTAAACGCATCAAGGACAGCAGGTTCAGCGGCCCCGAACGGCAACGGCTTGCCACCGCCCGAAAACTGCTCCGGATCGCCGAGGATTCAGCGGCTACCCCGGCCGAACGGCAGCAGGCCTACAAACGCGCCCGGCGTGAACTCGATGGCCTGATCGTCCTGCCGGACGTCACCATCGCGGCCCTGGAAGCCAAAGCAGCGCCCGGCCTCGCTGCCGGCGCCACGCACCCTGACGGCCACACCGGCCAGCCGCGCGAAACCACCGCCTGACACTGGGCGGGGTGGTTACCGGCCGGCGCCGGTTGTTTTGACCTGACCTTCCGGACGCGTACGATCGATAAGGTTTCACGCCGGTTGGTTAACGCCGCAGGTCATTCCCCGCGAACAGCTGGTGAATTATGCTGTGCGGGGGCAGCCGGAAACGCGAAATTGCTGAACGTCGACTCTGCAGATTGGGCAACAGGTGGATATCACCTTCATGGTGGCGCTGGTCATCGCACTGGCACTATTTTTCGACTTCACGAACGGTTTCCATGACACCGCAAATGCCATGGCCACGCCCATCGCAACGGGCGCCATCAAACCGAAGACTGCCGTCACCCTCGCCGCCATCCTGAACCTGGTGGGCGCCTTCCTGTCCACCGAGGTGGCCAAGACGGTGTCCGGCGGCATCATCAACGAAGGCGCCGACGGGGTACAGATCACCCCGGAAATTATCTTCGCCGGCCTGATGGGCGCCATCCTCTGGAACATGATCACGTGGTTGAAGGGGCTGCCGTCCAGCTCCTCCCACGCCCTGTTCGGCGGCCTGATCGGTGCCGCGATCGCAGGTATCGGCTTCAACTCCATCAACCTGGCATCCCTGGCGCAGAAAGTCATCCTGCCGGCCATCTTCGCCCCCCTCATCGCAGGCATCGTGGCGTACACCTGCACGCGGCTAGCTTATGCACTGACGTCCCGGCACGATCCGGAGACCGGCAGCAAGCTCACGCAGAAACGCGGCGGGTTCCGGACCGGGCAGATCTTCACCTCCAGCCTGGTGGCCCTGGCCCACGGCACCAATGACGCGCAGAAGACCATGGGCATCATCACCCTCGTCCTGATCTCCGCCGGCACCCAGGCCCCAGGCACCGGACCCCAGTTCTGGGTAATCGCCGCCTGCGCCCTGGCCATCGCGATCGGCACCTACTCCGGCGGCTGGCGCATCATCCGGACCATGGGTTCCGGACTCACCGAAGTAAAGCCCGCCCAGGGTTTCGCCGCGGAAACCAGCACCGCGTCCGCCATCCTGGCCTCCTCGCACCTCGGCTTTGCGCTGTCCACCACCCAGGTGGCCTCCGGCTCCGTCATCGGCTCCGGCCTGGGCCGCCGCGGTACCAGCGTCCGCTGGTCCATGGTGGGCAAGATCGCGCTGGGCTGGCTGTTCACCCTTCCCGCTGCGGGCATCGTTGGTGCCCTGACGGCGCTGCTGGTCAAGACCGGCATCGTTGGCGTCCTGATTGCCGCCGTGGCAGGTATCGGAGCAGTCCTGTACATGTTCCTGCACTCCCGCAAGTCCGAGGTGGGCCACCACAACGCCGTCGAGGTCGAAGAGGCTGGCCAGGCCGTCCGTTTCGCCAAGAAGAAGGCGCTGGCCGAGGCCCGCGCCCGGGCCAGGGCCCGAGTCCGCGACAGGGCAAGGAACCGGGCAGGAGCTGCTGCCGCCCCGGCCGCCGAAAACCCTGCCG
>NZ_LFQH01000087.1:0-8485 GCF_001238605.1 Arthrobacter sp. ZBG10
ACCGCACCCCCACCACCAGGAACATCGCTGACACCGGGGCCGCGCACCATCGAGGCCATGCCCAGAGCGGGTACACCCTCATTGCTCCGACAACTTAAGCGGCGCCGGCTCCAACGAATCCGCGGGACGAAACCGGGTACGCCGCTCCCGCAGGGAGCCGCAAGCTGGATACCCCGAGACCTGGCCAAGTGTTAAACACAACAGGCCCCCACCAGAGGTGAAGGCCTGTTGTGTTGGCGCCGTTAGCTGGCGCCGGTGGCAACTAGTTGCCGGTGAGCTTTTCGCGCAGTGCGGCGAGTGCCTCGTCGGATGCAAGGGTACCTGCGCCGGCGTTGGACTCTGCAGCCGGCTCCGAGGAGTAGCTGGTGGTGCCGGAATCGCTGTCACCGGACGTTGCTGCTGCAGCGTCGTCGGCGGCGTGCTGGGTAACCTGCTTCTTGTGGGCTTCCCAACGGGTCTGGGCGTCAGCGTACTGCTGCTCCCAGGCGGCGCGCTGGTTCTCGTAGCCTTCAAGCCACTCGTTGGACTCCGGATCGAAGCCCTCGGGGTACTTGTAGTTGCCCTCTTCGTCGTACTCAGCGGCCATGCCGTAGAGAGCCGGATCGAATTCGGTGCTGTCGGCGTCGACGCCCTCGTTGGCCTGCTTGAGGGACAGCGAGATGCGGCGGCGTTCCAGGTCGATGTCGATGACCTTGACGAACAGTTCGTCACCAACGGAGACAACCTGCTCGGCCAGCTCAACGTGGCGCACGGCGAGCTCGGAGATGTGGACCAGGCCTTCGATGCCGTCTTCGACGCGGACAAACGCACCGAACGGAACCAGCTTGGTGACCTTACCCGGCACAACCTGGCCCAGGGCGTGGGTGCGGGCGAAGGTCTGCCACGGATCTTCCTGCGTAGCCTTGAGCGACAGGGAAACACGCTCGCGGTCCAGGTCGACTTCGAGAACCTCGACGGTGACTTCCTGGCCAACTTCGACAACCTCGGACGGGTGGTCGATGTGCTTCCAGGACAGCTCGGAAACGTGAACGAGGCCGTCTACGCCGCCCAAGTCCACGAATGCACCGAAGTTGACGATGGAGGAAACGACGCCGGGACGAACCTGGCCCTTTTCCAGCTTGTTGAGGAACGTGGAGCGAACCTCGGACTGGGTCTGCTCGAGCCATGCACGGCGGGACAGGACCACGTTGTTGCGGTTCTTGTCCAGCTCGATGATCTTGGCTTCGATCTGCTGACCGATGTACGGAGCCAGGTCGCGCACACGGCGCATCTCGACGAGGGATGCGGGCAGGAAGCCGCGCAGACCGATGTCGAGGATAAGACCACCCTTGACAACCTCGATGACGGTACCGGTGACGACACCGTCTTCTTCCTTGACCTTCTCGATGTCGCCCCAGGCACGCTCGTACTGAGCGCGCTTCTTGGAGAGGATCAGGCGGCCTTCTTTGTCTTCCTTGGTGAGCACCAGGGCTTCGACCTGATCGCCAACGGAGACAACGTCTCCGGGATCAACGTCGTGCTTGATGGAAAGCTCGCGGGAGGGGATGACACCTTCGGTTTTGTAACCGATGTCGAGCAGAACTTCGTCGCGGTCGACCTTAACGACGGTACCTTCGACGAGGTCTCCGTCGTTGAAGTACTTGATGGTCGCGTCGACAGCTGCGAGGAAGTCCTCAGCGGTACCGATGTCGTTAATTGCGACTACGGGGGTACCGGGCTTCTCGGTGGAGGTGATGGTCATGTAGTAGGGGCTCCGTTGTGGATAGTAAGTTGATCAGGCGACCACCACTTCCGGGTATTGACCTGGAGGCAGAGCACGGCGGATTGCCGGGTCATCCTGACTGCGGGATTAAACGTGCGGAAAAAAATTACGCACACGTAACACACGCCCGTTTATTCTAGTCGCAGCTCAACAGCCGGGTCAAAGCGGCGGTAGTACGTCCCCAAGGCGGGCAAACGTGGTTCCGCCGGCCAGGAGTTGCGGCAGTGCACGGCGGAAACCCGGGCCGGTGCCGCTGCCGGGCTTGTTGAAGTGCGCAATGACGATGTCCCCCGGCCGGACCCCGGCAAGGGCAGCAGCCACAGCCCCGGGTCCCAGGGTGGCGCCGCCGTCGGCATTAACGCTGAAGTTCACCGGCAGCATCCCCAACCTGCGCGTCATCCCGGCGGCCACCTCATCAAGATGGGCGGTGCCGGACCGGAAAAACCGCGGCTCCACTCCCGACGCTGCCCGCAGCAGCTCCAGGCAGCCCGTGAGTTCGTCATAAGCCTCCGCGACGGATCCGGTGCCGGGGATCCGGTACGCGGATTTGCCGACGACGGACAAGGGCCTGTGTGCCCAGCCGTGGTTTGCCAGCTCAAACAGCGGGTCGTGGCCAAGTTCAGTTGCCAGGCCAAGGTTCGCCTGGACCCAACGGGCATTGACGAACAGGGTCGCTGGCACGGCGAGTTGCCGGAGCAGCCCCAGCAGTTCCTGGTCCACCCCCGCGCCGCCGGGTCCACCGCAGGCGTCCAGGGTCAGCACCACCGGCTGTGCCGCGGACTGTGTCACCACGCCGGTGACCGCCAGGCCCCACTCGTTGGGATGGCGGCCGGCGAATTCCGCCACCAGTTGCTCCTTGGTGGGCGGCACAAAAGCGGGCGCGGACGGCGGCGCCGGCGCCGGAGAAGCTTCCTCCGGCACGGCATGGCCAGGCTCGGCAGCACCGGCAGCGCCGTGCCGGGCCTGACCAGGGTGCCCTCCGGGATCCGGTTGCCGGTCCGCCGGGCCGGCCGGATTGCCCGGCCCGGGCTGCCAGGGCGCCGAACACGACGCCGCGGCGGCCGCCACACCCACTGCCAAGCCAACCAACAATTCCCGCCGGCCGGCCAGCGCCGGTGCACGGTGATCCCCCAAGGATGTTCCTTTGTGAAGGCAGGGGCTCCTAGAAGTGGGTCAGGCAGTGCGTGGAACGCTCAACCGCAAACATCCCCCGTGCCTGGAGCGCCGCACCCTGCGTGTGTTCCCGGATCCGCCCAGCCGCCGCCAGCGTAACCGGGCTGACCGCGCCGAGGTAAATCGATGACAGGACAGAGACGTCAAGGTCCAGGTCGGCGGGCGTTTCCTCGGCAAGGCGTTCGACGTCGGCCTGTCCGCCTTCCACTGTAACGGCGAATGTTCCGCCGGCCAGGCCAAGCGGGTCACCGACGTTAATGACCAGCCGTCCGTCCACCGGGTAATGGCGCGCGGTGAGGGCGGCCGGAACGTCGAGGATCCGAAGCCACAGCATGTCCCGGACGTCCGAGGCATCGATGCAGCGGGGATCCGCGAGGGCCCAGGTGAGCGGGTCGTCCAACGGCGCCTCGTCCCACGTGACCCGTTCCACCAGGTCGATGGCGCCGAGGAACTGCCACAGCTCCAGGTAGGCGTCGTCGCTGGCCGCGAGGAAGTCCACTACTTCCACCGTGTAGGGCTCTTTCTCCCAACCCAGGAACTTGTAGGAGACGTAGCCGTCCACGGCGCCGGCAGGCCCGTAATGGAGGGCCACCTTGATGGCCGCATCTTCCTTGCCGTCCCGGCCCCGGGCCCCGGACACCATATGCCGGTACCACTCGTGCCGGCCCACAGACCCCGGCAACAGCCGGTGAACCTGTTCAAAAACTTCCGGGGCAAGGTCCAGCAGCTTCCGGGGATCGGCGATCTCCACAGTCCCGGTGGCCTGGTGGGCCAGGCTGAAACGGGCAGTGGTGTCCACCTTGACGCTGCGCTCAAAACTGGCCACGCCGAACCCGAAGCGCCCGTAAATGGTGCCCTCGGAGGCTGTCAGCGCGGCCATGGAGACTCCGCTGTCCTTGGCCAGGCGCAGGTCCTCAGCCATCATGCGCCGCAGCAGGCCACGGCGGCGGTGTGTGGTGCGCACCGTGACGGCGGTGATGAGGTGGCTGGGCAACGTCCTGCCGAACCCGATGTTCAGGGTCTTCCGGAAGGTGCCAAACGTCGCCACCGGAACTTCCGCCGGCAGGGACGACGCCGGCACATCCCCGACCTGGTAGACCCCGGTGTACTCCGGCTGGTCCGCCACCTTGATGGCCAGGGTGCCGGTGATGTGCTCCGTTGTCCTGGCCTCATCATGGAACCCGAACGCCACTGCCCGGGACCACGCCAGGGACTGGTCGAACCCCTCGCTGCCCTCGGTTGCCGCCGGGAAGCGCCGGATCTCATAGTTATCACTCGAATTACTCACGATTCCGAGCCTAACCAATGAATCCGGCGCCTGACCAGCACCTGCGTCAGTGGCCGGCGTCGTACCAGCTGGGTCCTACGCCGATCTGCACTTCCAGGGGCACCGTGAGGTCCGCGGCGGCTGCCATCTGTTCCGTGACCAGCCGTTCCACGGCGTCCTGTTCACCGGCAGCCACTTCCAGCACCAGTTCATCGTGGACCTGCAGCAGCATCCGGGACTTCAGCCCCTGCGCCTTGAGCTCGGCGTGGACGCCCAGCATGGCGCGCTTGATGATGTCCGCGGCGGAACCCTGGATGGGGCTGTTGAGGGCGATCCGTTCGGCGTTTTCGCGCGCCTGCCGGTCGGTGCTGGTGAGGTCCGGCAGGTAGCGCCGCCGGCCTTCAATGGTGGCCGTATAGCCGTCGATCCGGGCCTGTTCCACCACGCCGCGCAGGTAGTCACGCACGGCGCCGAACCGGTCGAAGTAGTCCTTCATGAGGGTGCGGGCCTCATCAACCGAGATTTCCAGTTGCTTGGACAGACCGAACGAGGTCAGGCCATAGGCGAGGCCGTAGGACATGGCCTTGACCTTGGAGCGCATGGCGCTGGTGACTTCCTCCGTGGGCACGTGGAAGATGTTGGAGCCCACAAACCGATGCAGGTCCTCGCCGTCCTTGTAGGCCTGGATGAGGCCGGCGTCACCCGACAGGTGCGCCATGATGCGCATCTCGATCTGCGAGTAGTCGGCCGACAGCAGGCATTCGTAGCCTTCACTGACCACAAAGATGCCCCGGACCCGGCGGCCTTCCTCGCTGCGGATGGGGATGTTCTGCAGGTTGGGGTTGTTGGAGGAGATCCGGCCCGTGGCGGCTACGTTCTGCGCGTACGTGGTGTGGATCCGGCCGTCCGCGGCCACGGACTTCTTCAGCGATTCGATCATCTGGCGGAGCTTCGCGGACTCACGGTGCGCCATCAGCTGCACCAGGAACTCGTGGCCCGTTTTCTCCAGCAGGTTCTTCAGGGACGCGGCATCCGTGGTGTAGCCGGACTTGATCTTTTTGGTCTTGGGCAGTTCGAGTTCCTCAAACAGAACGGTCTGCAGCTGCTTGGGCGAGCCCAGGTTGACCTCATGGCCGATCGCCGCGAACGCCTGTTCCTGGGCGTGGTCGATCACCCGGGCGAGGTCGGCCATCTGGTCTTCCATCCGCTCCAGGTCGATCCCGATTCCTGCCAGCTCCATGTCCGCCAGCACCCGGCTGACCGGCAGTTCCAGCGTGGAGAGCAGTTCCTCGGACTGGCGTTCCTTCAGTTCGGCTTCGAAGAAGCTGCTCAGGGAACGCACGACGGCGGCCGCCTGGACCAGTGCGTCTGCCGCGGCGGTGTCGTCCCCGTCGAAGGAAAGCTCCAGTTGGCCGGCCTTCGCCGTGGCCCCGGGGAGGCCCACGTTCAGGTGGTGCTGGGCCAGTTCCGCGAGTTCGTAGGTCCGGCGGTCGGGTTCCAGCAGGTATCCGGAGATCGAGGTGTCGTCCACAACGCCTTCCAGTTCCAGTCCTCTCGCCGTCAGGGCCTTGAGCGCTGCCTTGAAGCCGTGCAGGACCTTGGGTTCCGCCGGGTTGCGCAGCCAGGCGGCCAGGATGTTTTCAGCTTCGGCGTCCTGCCCCTCCAGGGAGATGTAGGCTGCGCCGCCCTCGCGGACAATGGCCACCGCGGCTGCGTCCTCGCCGACGCGCCCCGGGATGAGGTCCACCGCAACGGCGGACCGCTGGCCGGTACCGGCGGCAAAGAATTCCGAGAGCCCTGCGGCGTCGGTTGGCGTGATGTACTCCGGGGTGGGGATGCTTTCCCGCTCGGCCGCGGGAGTGTCAGCTTCGCCGTACAGTGCGAAGAGGCGGGTCCGGATGGTCTTGAACTCCAGCTCATCAAACAGGTTTTCCAGCGCTGCCTGGTCCGGCCGCGGTTCGTACAGCTCGTCGAGCGTGACCGGCAGTTCCAGGTCCGTGTGCAGTCTGTTGAGCTTGCGGTTCCGCTTGACGGAGTCCACATGCTCGCGCAGGGCGTCGCCCACCTTGCCGCCGATGGCGTCGATGTTGGCCAGCACGCCTTCGAGCCCGCCATAGAGGTTGATCCATTTGGCGGCAGTTTTGGGCCCGACGCCGGGCACGCCGGGCAGGTTGTCCGCGGTCTCCCCCACCAGCGCGGCCAGGTCCGAGTACTCGGCGGGGGTGACGAAGTACTTTTCCTGGATGGCGGCCGCATCCATCCGGGGAATGTCGCTGACGCCCTTCTTCGGGTACAGCACAAAAACGTTGTCTGTGATGAGCTGGAACGCATCCCGGTCGCCGGAGACCAGCAGTACCTCATACCCGGCTTTGTCGCCCATCGCGGCGAGGGTGGCCAGGATGTCGTCCGCTTCGAAGCCGGGCATCTTGATGGTTTTGATGCCCCAGGCCTCCATGACCTGGCCGATGAGGTCGATCTGGCCGCTCATCTCGCGGGGGGTCTCGTTGCGGCCGCCCTTGTATTCGCTGTACTCGGCCTTGCGGTGGGTGGTTTCGTCGGAGACGTCGAACGCCACGGCGATATGGGTGGGCTTCTGTTCCTTGATCAGGTTGATCAGCATGGAGGTGAAGCCGTGGATGGCGTTTGTGTGCTGGCCGTGGGCGGTGGAGAACTTGTCCGCCGGCAGTGCGAAGAAGGCGCGGAACGCCATGGAGTGACCGTCCAGGACCAGCAGCCGGGGCTGGCCCGTCAGCGGCACAACGGGGGCGTCAGTGGCCGAAACCGTTCCAGCGGCCGGAGGCGGTACCTGGTCCGTGGGGGCAGGGTCGCGCTCGAGGACCTGGGACGGGAAGGGGGCCGGTTTGGTTGTTTCACTCACAGGTGCCAGCCTAGTTGCCATGATGGACAATTTCACGCCCGGACCGTTCACCGCTGAACTGACGGCCGCCGGTATTCCCGAACACCTGCATGGTTGGCTTGGCAGCTTCGGCATCGGCGCCCTGGTGGTGAAAATGGAGATCCGGTTCCTCGAAATGAGCCCGGAACGCACGGTGGCCACCATGCCCGTGGCCGGCAACACCCAGGTTGCAGGGATCCTGCACGGCGGGGCGCACGTGGTCCTGGCAGAGACTTTGGGATCCTTTTCCGCAGGGATCCATGCCGGTCCCGGCCGGCATGCAGTGGGAATTGAGGTCAACGCCACACATCACCGCTCCATCGCCACCGGCTTGGTGACGGGAACCTGCACCGCCATCCACCTGGGCCGGACCCTGGCAACGCATGAAATCGTGATGACGGACGAGGCCGGACGCCGGCTCTCCACCGCCCGGATCACCAACATGATCAGGGACAACAACGGCGGCCGGGCCTAACCGGCCACACCCTCCGGAGCGGCCCGCAGAGAGTAGCGGAGCTCAACAATCCCGCGCCCCATGGTGCGCGAACCGCTCAACTCAAGGACCGGCGTCGGGCCCTGCAGTGGGAGCAGGCGCTTCCCGTCCCCCAGCACCACCGGGATGACCGACAGGATGATCTCGTCCAGCAGGCCTGCGGCAGCGAACTGGGCTGCCAGGTTTCCGCCGCCCACCACCCAGATGTTTGCCCCGCCTGCGGCGCCGCGGAAGTCATCGATGAACTCCGCCACGTCGCCGCGGACAAACGTGATGTCCGCCCCCTGCTGGGCGCGGTGTTCATGCCGGGTGAAGACGTAGCTGGGTGTATCCGGGTACGGCCACGTGTCCGGTTCGTGTTCGATCAGCCATTCGTAGGTGCTGCCGCCCATAACGATGCACCCCACCCCGGCCATAAACGCGTCGTAGCTTTCAGCGCCGCCCTCGAACCCGTCGAACTGCAGCAGCCAGGCGAGGTCGTCGGTGGGTGTGGCGATAAAGCCGTCGAGGGATGCTGCGACAAAGTACTGGATCCGTGCCATGGGGCCAGCCTAGCCAAGCGTGGGCGCAGTTCCCAGAGTGCGGGTGCTCAGGCCGAGAAGTACGGGATGATCAGGTACAGCCCAAAGAGAACTGCAAGCCCGCAGAGGCCGAAGCAGGCGTAGGCCAGGGCCCGTTTGATGCCCGGTGAGGCCTGCTCGGAGTCACCGGCGATGGCTGTGAGCCGGACGCCCAGCGAATAGAGCACCACCACGGTGACGGCGGAAACCAGGGTTGCCCCGCCGACTGTCAGCAGTTCCAACCATTTCATCGCTGGGTCTCCTTGAAGGGTGCGGTGCCGTCTGTGCCGTTGATTTCCGGTGTTGCGCCGGCCGGGTTTTCGGCGGCCTGGGT
>NZ_LFQH01000088.1:0-2041 GCF_001238605.1 Arthrobacter sp. ZBG10
GGAAAAGCAACCGTGTGTTCGGTGCAGCCAGGAAACCAGAAACAAACAAACCCGGACAAGCCTTACGCTCCCCCGGTCCTGTTGCCTCAGGACCCAACAGTGTGCCATACACTACCCAGCAACCACAGACCATCATCGTTCCTGAACCACCCCCGAAGGAGTAACCCGTACTAAACCATGGTTCGTGCCACCAGGCACCTATTTGTTGATATTCCACCCTTGAGCACCCGCCGCAGAACAATCGTCTGCGCAACGGGCCTTTACTCCTGACAACCCCCACCCACCACATACATGGAGAATGAAGGACTGTAGGTGCTCCTTAGAAAGGAGGTGATCCAGCCGCACCTTCCGGTACGGCTACCTTGTTACGACTTAGTCCCAATCGCCAGTCCCACCTTCGACAGCTCCCTCCCACAAGGGGTTAGGCCACCGGCTTCGGGTGTTACCAACTTTCGTGACTTGACGGGCGGTGTGTACAAGGCCCGGGAACGTATTCACCGCAGCGTTGCTGATCTGCGATTACTAGCGACTCCGACTTCATGGGGTCGAGTTGCAGACCCCAATCCGAACTGAGACCGGCTTTTTGGGATTAGCTCCACCTCACAGTATCGCAACCCTTTGTACCGGCCATTGTAGCATGCGTGAAGCCCAAGACATAAGGGGCATGATGATTTGACGTCGTCCCCACCTTCCTCCGAGTTGACCCCGGCAGTCTCCTATGAGTCCCCACCATCACGTGCTGGCAACATAGAACGAGGGTTGCGCTCGTTGCGGGACTTAACCCAACATCTCACGACACGAGCTGACGACAACCATGCACCACCTGTGAACCAACCCCAAAGGGGAAGAACTGTCTCCAGTCCGGTCTGGTCCATGTCAAGCCTTGGTAAGGTTCTTCGCGTTGCATCGAATTAATCCGCATGCTCCGCCGCTTGTGCGGGCCCCCGTCAATTCCTTTGAGTTTTAGCCTTGCGGCCGTACTCCCCAGGCGGGGCACTTAATGCGTTAGCTACGGCGCGGAAAACGTGGAATGTCCCCCACACCTAGTGCCCAACGTTTACGGCATGGACTACCAGGGTATCTAATCCTGTTCGCTCCCCATGCTTTCGCTCCTCAGCGTCAGTTAATGCCCAGAGACCTGCCTTCGCCATCGGTGTTCCTCCTGATATCTGCGCATTTCACCGCTACACCAGGAATTCCAGTCTCCCCTACATCACTCTAGTCTGCCCGTACCCACCGCAGATCCGGAGTTGAGCCCCGGACTTTCACGGCAGACGCGACAAACCGCCTACGAGCTCTTTACGCCCAATAATTCCGGATAACGCTTGCGCCCTACGTATTACCGCGGCTGCTGGCACGTAGTTAGCCGGCGCTTCTTCTGCAGGTACCGTCACTTTCGCTTCTTCCCTACTGAAAGAGGTTTACAACCCGAAGGCCGTCATCCCTCACGCGGCGTCGCTGCATCAGGCTTGCGCCCATTGTGCAATATTCCCCACTGCTGCCTCCCGTAGGAGTCTGGGCCGTGTCTCAGTCCCAGTGTGGCCGGTCACCCTCTCAGGCCGGCTACCCGTCGTCGCCTTGGTAAGCCATTACCTCACCAACAAGCTGATAGGCCGCGAGTCCATCCAAAACCACAAAAAGCTTTCCACCCCCCACCATGCGATGAGGAGTCATATCCGGTATTAGACCCAGTTTCCCAGGCTTATCCCAGAGTCAAGGGCAGGTTACTCACGTGTTACTCACCCGTTCGCCACTAATCACCCCAGCAAGCTGGAGGTCATCGTTCGACTTGCATGTGTTAAGCACGCCGCCAGCGTTCATCCTGAGCCAGGATCAAACTCTCCGTTGAAGTAAAAACAAAAACAGACACAACCACCAACCCCGGAAACACGGGACAAAATGGCTGCACAAAATTCGAAACCAGCTGTAAAAACCAGACAACACCACAGGGGCGGCATCATCCAGCCAATTCAACCAATTCAATACAAAAAATTGGTATCAACAAACATGGCACACTATTGAGTTCTCAAACAACAGACAC
>NZ_LFQH01000089.1:0-11093 GCF_001238605.1 Arthrobacter sp. ZBG10
GACCCGCAGATGTTGGTGCTCACGGTGCGCAGGATGGCTCCGTGCGGGACCTTGCGGCCCACGTTGGCAGGGTTGACGCCGGGCCCGTCCCTGAGTTCAAGCGTTGGGTAGTCGGTATCGATGATCTCGACGATGCCAGGTTCCTTAAAAGCGACGGCTCTGTTTCCTGGCATGTGCGCTCCTTTGGGCAGGCGTGGTGCGGGGGCGGGATGTGCCGCCTCGTGCCCGAAAGCGATGCTTCGACGGTCACCTCCCCAGGTTTCAGGCGCCGTAGCGCCGTAACGTCGAAGCATCGTTCACGGGAACGAGGCGGCCTATCACTGGGATGCTGGTATTTCGAGAAGTACCGAATAGATATATCAGTTACATACTATGGCGGCCGTGAAGGCCTGTCCAGAGGTTCCTACCGGCCGTGGATCAGGCTGAGCGCCTCAGCCCGGGCTGCCGGAAGCCGCAGTTCGCCGCGCACGGCGGAAGTGATCGTCTTGGCACCCGGTTTGCGGATTCCCCGCATCGACATGCAGAGATGTTCGCATTCCACCACGGCGATCGCCCCGAGGGGCCGCAGCGAAGTCACCAGGGCATCCACCACCTGGGTGGTGAGCCGCTCCTGGACCTGCGGCCTGCGGGCGTAGACGTCAACCAGCCTGGCCAGCTTGCTCAGCCCCGTAACCAGCCCCTCCGCCGACGGGATGTAGCCAACATGGGCCACCCCGTGGAAGGGCACCAGGTGATGCTCGCAGGTTGAGTAGAAGGGAATGTCCTTGACGATGACCATTTCGCCATGGCCAAGGTCGAAGGTTTTATCCAGCACGGCCAGGGGATCCTCGTGGAGGCCGCCAAACATTTCCCCTGCCGCCCGGGCCACCCGGGAAGGTGTGTCCACCAGGCCGGGCCTGTCAGGGTCCTCGCCGATGGCCAGCAGGTATTCGCGGATGGCCCGTTCCGCGCGGACCAGGTCCACGCCCTTGGTGGGCAGGGCCGTCGCCGTGGCGGCGCTCATTGTCCGGCCCTTTCGAGGCGGACGACGACCGACTTGGACGTGGGGGTTCCGCTGGTGTCCGCCACCGATTCCAGCGGCACCAGGACGTTGGTTTCGGGATAGTAGGCGGCCGCGCACCCCTTGGGGGTGGAATACGAAACGATGCGGAAGTTCTCCGCGCGGCGCTCGATGCCCTGGAATTCGGAGATCAGGTGGACCATCTCGCCGTCAGCGAAGCCCAGCTCTGTGATGTCGTTTTCGTTGACCAGGACCACGCGCCGGCCGCCATGGATCCCGCGGTAGCGGTCGTCCTTGCCGTAGATGGTGGTGTTGTACTGGTCGTGTGAGCGCAGTGTCTGGAGGATAAGCCGGCCCTCGGGGACCTTGAGGTACTCCAGTTCATTGCCCGTGAAGTGCGCCTTGCCGGAGGCAGTGTCGAACTTCCTGGCATCCCGGGGCGGGTGCGGCAGGACGAACCCGCCCGGATGCTGGATCCGTGCCTCGAAGTCCTCGAAACCGTCAAAGACGGCTTCGATGTGCTTCCGGATCAGGGTGTAATCGTCCCGGAGCGAAAGCCAAGCGGCTTTGGGGGTGTTGGGCAGCGGGATGTTGTTGCTGTCGGTGAAGAGTTTCGCGGCGAGGTTGCAGACAATCGCCACCTCGGAGTGGAGATGCTCGCTGGCAGGCTTGATGCGTCCGCGCGAGGCGTGGACGGCGCTCATGGAATCCTCCACGGTGACCCGCTGGTCGCCGGTGGCCTGGGTGTCTTTTTCCGTGCGCCCAAGGGTCGGCAAGATCAGGGCCCGCTGGCCCGTGGACACATGGGAGTGGTTCAGTTTGGTGGAGATCTGTACGGTCAGGCGTGTGTTGGCCAGGGCCTGCTCCGTGACCTCGGAATCCGGCGCTGCCCTGACAAAGTTGCCACCCATTCCCACAAACACGCGGACTTTGCCGTCGCGCATGGCACGGATGGCTGCCACGGTATCAAAGCCGTGTTCCCGGGGGGAGCGGAACCCGAACTCGTGGTCCAGCCGGTCGTGGAATGCCTCCGGCATCTTCTCGAAGATGCCCATGGTGCGGTCGCCTTGGACGTTCGAATGGCCACGGACCGGGCACACTCCGGCGCCGGGCTTGCCGATGTTGCCCTGGAGCAGCAGGACGTTGACGACATCCTTGAGGGTGGGGACGGAATGCTTGTGCTGCGTCAGGCCCATGGCCCAGCAGACGATCGTGGCGCTTGAGGCCAGGAGCCGCTCGCCGGCCGCGTGGATCTGCTCCAGTGTCAGCCCGGTGGCCTCAACGATGTCATCCCATTCGGCCTTTTCGAGGTATCGCAGGTAATCATCAAGGCCCACCGTGTGGTCATTGATGAATCCGTGGTCCAGGACGGTGGACAGGCCGGGGGTGTTCCGGCCCTGCGCCTCGGCCTCGAGGAGGTACTTGCCCAGCCCCTGGAACAGGGCCTGGTCACCGCCGGCCCGGATCTGCAGGAAGTCGTCCGTCAGCTGGATGCCCTTGACCATGCCGGAGACGTGCTGCGGGTTTTCGAAGTGCAGCAGGCCTGCCTCGGGGAGCGGGTTGACGGAGATGATGTACGCGCCGTTTTTCTTCGCCTTCTCCAGTGCGCTGAGCATCCGCGGGTGGTTGGTCCCCGGATTCTGGCCGGCCACAAAAATCAGCGACGCTGTCTCCAGGTCGTGCAGGCTGACGGAACCCTTGCCGATCCCGATGGTTTCAACGAGGGCCGAGCCGGAGGACTCGTGGCACATGTTGGAACAGTCCGGCAGGTTGTTGGTGCCCAGCCCGCGCACCAGGAGCTGGTACGCGAACGCTGCTTCATTCGAAGTCCGGCCGGAGGTGTAAAACACCGCCTGGTCGGGATTGTCCATGTCCCTCAGTTCCTGGGCCACCAGGTCGTAGGCTTCGTCCCATGCGATGGGCCGGTAGTGGGTGGCACCCGCATCCAGGAACATCGGGTGGGTCAGGCGGCCCTGCTGGCCCAGCCAGTAGTCGTCGCGTTCCTTCAGGCTGGCGATGGAGTGCTGGGCGAAAAACTCCGGGGTGACGCGCCGGCGGGTACCCTCTTCGGCCACGGCTTTGGCGCCGTTTTCGCAGAACTCGGCAGCGTTGCGTTTCTCGTGTTCAGGCCACGCGCAGCCCATGCAGTCGAAGCCGTCCACCTGGTTCACGGCCAGCAGCGTCTGCACGCTGCGCAGCGGTCCCATCTGCTGGAGCGAAATTTTCAGGGCGTTGGCGACGGCGGGTATGCCGACTGCCGTTTTTTTGGGTTTGGTCAGAGTCAGCTTTGACTCATCGATGTTGTCGCGGGGGGCCTTCGAAGCCATGTGGACTATCCCTTCAGGTCCGGGCGGGAAAAATCGGGTCGGGGGCGGTGCCGGTCGGCAAAGCCAGGGGAGTGCCCTGGAGGAGTCCGGGCAGATTGTGGAAGTCGTTAAAGGCGTACACATTGAAGCCGGCAAACAAGGGGTCCCCTGCCAGTTCCCGGTGGACGTCGCGGATCAGTTGGGAACTGTCATAGTGCAGGAGGTCATGCCGCTTCCACAGTGCGCGGGCCATGCCGGTCCCGCGGGCCAGCTTGAGGGAGCGGCCCACCCCCAGGCGTGCGCCCATGGTCAGGAGCTTTTTGGTGGAAACCGGGCCCGGTACGCCCACCCAGACAGGCAGCTCGATTCCGCTGCTGCGGAGCGTCCTGAAGTACTGGCCGATGGTCTTCGCGGAGAAGCACATCTGCGTGACCATGCAGGAGGCCAGGGGCGCCTTGGCTTCAAGGCTGTGCTTCAGCTGGTCCGCGCTGAGCCCGGGGTGGCCCTCGGGGTAGCCGGCGATGCCCACGGACATGTCAGGTGAAAAGGCCTTGATGGCTTCGAGAAGCTGCCCGCTCCACGCGTAAGGACCGGCAGGGCTCCGGCGGTCGCCGGCAACAGCGAACAAGTCCTGGATCCCGGCGGCCTGCAACTGCTCCAGCATCCCGGTCAGTCCGTCATGGCTGGTGATGCTCCGCGCAGCGAGATGGGGCACCGTCCGGTAGCCGTGCGCGGCGAGCTCGATTGACGCCGCGACGGTCCGCTCGGGGCCGTGGTGCGGAAGGCATGTCACGCTGACCAAACCGGGCGCTCCGAAAACGGCGGGGAGCCGCTCCAGCAGGTCGGCAGAGGGAACGACTTCCAGCCGCACCTGCGGCACAGCTCCGTGGCTCATCGTTCTCCGTTCTTTGGTGGACCTGGGCTGCCTCCAGTGTGCGGCAACCGGCACATTTGCAAAGGCAATCCTGACATTTCTATCCGGATTTATTGATATATTAGATCTGGGAATACTATGTTCCTGGAGCGTCCCAGTCAAGGCTCCGTCATACGGTCGAAGGGACCTGAACGTGAACAGCAGCAGCGGACTACCCGTCGAAACCGGCGGCGCTGAGGTGCCGCCACGCCAGGACGACGAGACTTTTGCCGACTACGCCTACCGGGTTCTTTGCGATGAACTGATCGTCCTGGACATCAAGCCGGGAGAGCCGCTCAACGACGACGTTATCTCCCGGCGGCTCGGTGTTGGCCGCACGCCGATCCGGGAAGCCATGAAACGGCTGGAAGGCGATCACCTGGTGGTGGCTTACCCTCGCCGGGGGACGTTCGCCTCCGGAGTGGATATTACGGACATGGCCGAAATCTCCGAGATCCGTCAGCTGCTGGAACCAGCCGCAGCGGCGCGGGCCGCGCGGGTGGCCTCGCCCAGGGTGAAGCAGGAACTGAAGGAGTTCGCCCTGGAGGTGGACCAGCTCCTGGCTGGCCGGTTGGCGCAGCGGGATCTTATGCGCCTGGACATGAGGGTCCACCGGACCATCTACCGGGCGGCGGGGAGCCGGCACCTGGAAGACGTCCTGATCCGCTACGACAACCTGGCCACCAGGATCTGGAGCCTCGTCCTGGAAAAGCTGCCTCCGGTCTCGGAACACATTGCCCAACACATCGAGCTGCTTGAATGCATCGCCGATGGAGACGTTGAAGCCTCTGCCCGGCTGACCGCCAAGCACGTCTCTGAATTCGAGAACCTGATCCGGGCGGTCCTCTAACCCACGGGAAGCCGGCCGGCCAGTGACTGCGCCCGGGCGGCCTCTGCAGTGTGCAGCAGCAGCAGCGCCGTGGTGACGGAGCCGACGCCCCCGGGAACGGGAGTCAGCGCAGCTGCGACGCCCCGGACGCTTGTTTCATCCACATCGCCCACCAGGGATCCGTCGGCCAGGACGTTGGTCCCGACGTCGATCACTACTGCCTTGGCAGACACGTGGCCGCCGGTCAGCAGGCCCGTCCGTCCGGCGGCGACCACCACGATGTCAGCGGCCCTGGTGTACGTCTCCAAAGGACCCGACTTCGAGTGGCACACCGTGATGGCGGCGTCCCTTTCGAGCAGCAGCAGGGCCAGCGGCTTTCCCACCACAGCGGAACGGCCAACCACAACAACGTTCCGCCCCGCCACGGGGATGTCGTAGTGGTCAAGGATCTCCACCACGGCGCGTGCGGTGGCAGGAGCGAACGCCGGCTGGCCTACGGCCAGGCGGCCCAGGCTCAAGGGGTTCGCACCGTCGATGTCCTTCTCCGGGGCGATCAGGCCCACCAGCTCATCGATCCGGACGCCCCGGGGCAGGGGGGTCTGCAGGATGATGCCGTTGACGGACGGCTCAGAGCTCAAGTCCCCCAGCACGCTGGCCAGTGCCTGCTCGGTGGCGTCGTGGCCCAGGTCAATGATCCGGCAGCCGACGCCGGCGCGTTCCGCTGCCCGCTCAATGGACCGGACGTACCAGTGCGTTGATTCGTCGTCCGTGGCCACCACAACAGCGAGGGCAGGGTGCAGGCCGTCGTTTTCCAGGGCGCGGGCTTCGTCCTGGGCCCGCTGCTTGATCAGCCCGGCCAGGCTCTTCCCGGAGAGCAATGCAGTGTTCAACTGAGGATCCTTTCGCGGACGCGTGCCACGAGCCTGTCCGCGGCCAGGACGGTCTTTTCTTCGAGTCCGTCTGTTTGTTCCGACAGCGCCGTGCGCACCCCGGGGTCCTTGATGGCCACGACGTTGATGTCGATGTTGATGCGGGCGGTGGTTGCGGCTGCCCGTGCGGCGTCGGCAGCGGCGGCGATGTCGCTGATGACGCCGGCGTTGGCTACCTCGAACAGTTCGGCTGCAAGGTCCACCACTTCTCCGGCGAGCGTAATGAGCTGCGCGGGGGTCCGGGCAGCCCGGACGAGGGCGTCCCGGATTCCCGCCGCCTTCGCGGTTTTGAGTGCCTCGGTATCGGTGGGGAGCTTGTAGGCGTCAATGACGCCCTGGAAGGCGACCTCGTCGGCGTCGGCAAGGTGCAGGGCCTCATCGCGGAGCCGGTCGGCAACTTCAATGATGCGCTGCACGGTCCCGGCGTGCTGCTCGTACTTGCCGCCGGTGGTGTAGCGGCCAACCATGGCGACCAGCGCGGCGCCCTGGGCAGCGTGAAGTGCCGCTGCTGCGCCTCCGCCGGGAGTCGGCTGGCGGGCCGCAAGCCTGACGAGATAATCGGAGATTGTTTCTGAACTGATCATGGGTCCGTTCCTGGCTGGGGCTGGGTATGCCCGAAGGGAAGGGACGCGGCGCGGACCCCGGTTGCGAGGGGAGGGTCCGCGCCGCGTCCCTGGTGGATGGCCCTGCGGACTGTTAGCCGCGGAGCCTGGACATGGTGGGGTCGTACAGCGGATCAGCCGTAACGGTGGCCTGGATACGCCGGCCGAAGTACTCAATTTCCACGGCGTCTCCCACGGACACCGCAGCCGGCAGGTAGGCGTAGGCGATTGGCTTGGCAACGGTGTAGCCGTAGGCCGCGCTGGTGACGTAGCCAACTGCCTGGTCCTTGTAGAACACCGGTTCCTTGCCCAGCACAATGCTGCGTCCGTCGTCGACGGTCAGGCAGCGGAGCCGGCGGGTGGAGCCCTCCTCGGAGCGGCCTTCCAGCGCGGCCTTTCCGACGAAGTCGTCCTTGGTCATCTTCACGGCGAAGCCAAGGCCGGCTTCGTAGGGATCGTGCTCGGTGGTCATGTCGGTGCCCCATGAGCGGTAGCCCTTTTCCAGGCGCAGTGAGCTGAACGCGGCGCGGCCTGCGGCGATGACGCCGAACGGCTGGCCAGCCTTCCACAGAGCGTCCCAGAGGCGCTGGCCGTTGTCTGCGCTGGTGTACAGTTCCCAGCCCAGTTCGCCAACGTAGGACAGGCGCATGGCGGTGACGGTGACGCCGCCGATGACGACCTTCTTGGACCGGAAGTAGCGCAGGCCGTCGTTGGAGAAGTCGTCGTTGCTGACGGTGCCGATGAGGTCCCGGGCGAGGGGGCCCCAGAGGCCGATGCAGCAGGTCCCGCCGGTGGTGTCGCGGACCTGGACCCAGTCGCTGGCCGTGCCGTTTTCGGTCTGGTGGCGGGCGGCCCGCTCGAAGTAGGCGGTGTCGATGTTTCCGTTGGCGCCGAGCTGGAACGTGTCTTCGCTCAAACGGGCCACGGTGATGTCACTTCGGACGCCACCGGCGTGGTCCAGCAGGAGGGTGTAGGTGACGGCGCCGGGCTTCTTGGACATGTCGGCGGTGGTCAGCTCCTGCAGCAGCTTCATGGCTCCGGGGCCGGAGACCTCGAGGCGCTTGAGCGGGGTCATGTCGTACATGGCCACTGCCGTACGGGTCTTCCACACTTCCGCGGCGGCGATGGGTGAGCTGAACATGGCCGACCAGGCGTCGCGGGCCGGCGGCTGCCAATCGGCAGGCATCTCCTTGAGGAGGTCGGCGTTGGCTTCGAACCAGTAGGGACGCTCCCAGCCGGCGCCTTCGAGGAAGACTCCGCCCAGGGCCTTGTGCCTGGCGTGGAACGGGCTCACCCGGAGGTTGCGCGGGGAAAGCTTGGGCTGCAGCGGGTGCAGGACGTCGTAGATTTCCACGAAGTTCTGCTGGGAGGTTTCACTGACGTAGTCGGGGGTCAGCTGGACCTCTTCGAAGCGGTGGATGTCGCAGTCACCGAGGTCGATGGAGGACTTGCCGGTGGTCAGCAGTTCGGCCACGGCGCGGGCGATGCCGGCGGAGTGGGTTACCCACACGGCTTCGGCGACGAAGAAGCCGTCCAGTTCCTTCGACTCGCCCACCAGCGAACCGCCGTCGGGGGTGAATGAGAAGATGCCGTTGAAGCCGTCTTCGATTTCGCTTTCCCGCAGGGCAGGAAGCAGCTGCTTGGTGGCTTCCCATGCCGGGAGGAAGTCCTCGAGGGTGAAGTCGAGCCGGGAAGGCATGTTGTGTTCGCTGATGCTGCTGGGCTCGTACTTGCCCAGCTCGTCCAGGTCCACGGGCATGGGCCGGTGGGCGTAGGAGCCGATACCGTAGCGGTCGCCGTGCTCACGGTAGTAGAGGTCCTGGTCCTGGTGGCGGAGGATCGGCAGCGTGGCGCCGTTCGGCAGCGGGTTGCGGCCCTCCTGCGCGGGGACCGGAGTGGTTTTGACGTACTGGTGGGCCAGGGGAAGGAGCGGGACCGACATGCCGATCAGTTCGCCGACCTTTGCGCCCCAGAATCCGGCGCAGGAGACCACGATGTCAGCCGGGATCACGCCGTCGGGCGTCTCGACGCCCGTGACCCGCTGGCCGGACTGTTCGATGCCGGTGACCTCTGTGTTGCCCAGGTACGTTACGCCGGCGGCTTCGGTCCGCTTGATCAGCAGCTGCACGGCGCGCGCGGCGTTGGCCAGGCCATCGGAGGGAACATGGAGGCCGCCCAGGATGTCCTCGTCGTTGATCAGGGGGTAAAGCTCCTTGCACTCGGCGCGGCTGAGGATCTTGCCTTCGATGCCCCAGGCAGCGGCATAACCGAGCTTGCGCTTGAGGTCGGTCAGGCGGGTCTCCGTGGTGGCCACTTCCAGGCCGCCCACCTGGTTAAAGCAGCTGACGCCGTCTTCAGTGAGGGAAAGGAGCTTCTCCACGGTGTACTTGGCGAACAGTGCCATGGACTTGGAAGCGTTGGTCTGGAAGACCAGGCCGGGGGCGTGGGACGTGGAGCCGCCCGGCATGTTGAGGGGACCCTGGTCCAGGACCGTGATGTTGTTCCACCCGCGGGTGACAAGTTCGTCGGCGAGGTTGGTGCCAACGATTCCAGCTCCGATGATGACAATGCGAGGCGTCGATGCCATGTGGTTTCTCCTGCTGATGTTCGTGTGTGGGCGATGCCGGGTTTTGCTGGTGGTTACCGGAATACCACGGTGCTGGTTTGGTCCAGCAGCACGCGGTGTTCACAGTGCCAGCGCACGGCGCGGGACAGGGCCAGTGCTTCCGCATCCTGACCGATGGTCGAAAGGGTGGTGGGTCCGTACGTGTGGTCCACCCGGATGACTTCCTGCTCGATGATCGGGCCCTCGTCCAGGTCCGCAGTGACGTAGTGCGCCGTGGCACCGACGAGCTTGACGCCACGGTCGTAGGCCTGGTGGTAAGGCCGGGCGCCCTTGAAGCCGGGGAGGAAGGAATGGTGGATGTTGATGGCCCTTCCCTCCAGGGAGCGGCAAAGGTCGTTGGAAAGCACCTGCATGTAGCGTGCCAGCACCACGAGGTCGATGTGGTGCTCGTCCACCAGGTCCAGCAGCTGACGCTCCGCGTCCGCCTTCGTGTCAGGCGTCACCGGGATGTAGACGAACTCGAGTCCGGCGGCCTCCGCCATTGCCCGGTGGGTTTCGTGGTTGGAAACCACCAGGACGAGGTCCCCGCCCAGGCTGCCACCGCGCCAGCGGAAGATCAGGTCATTGAGGCAGTGGCCGAACTTTGAGACCATAACCAGGACGCGCTGCTTGGTTTGGTCATGGAAGCTGAACTTCATGTCGAACCGCTCAGCGATGAGCCGGAACTCTTCTTCGAGCTGGTCCGGCGAGTACGCAGAGGTTTGGGAAAAAGCAGTGCGGAGGTGCAGTGTCTGGCGCAGGCCGTCGTCGAACTGCTGGTGCTCGTCGATGTTGAAGCCGCGTTCAAACAGGAAGGTGGTGACTGCCTGCACGATGCCAGCGCGTTCGCCGCACGACAGTGTGAGCACGAACTTCTGCACCGGCGTCTCCGATGCTGCATGAGGCTTGGTCAGGGTGCTTGCAGATGAGCCGGTATCCACGAGGGTCACGGGTCCTCCTTCAGATATATTCCTAGGTTCTAAACTGATATATTAGAATTGTGACCTAGCGTATACTGGTCATTGGGTGCGGTCAATAGGCATTCGTGGCCCAAGGGAAGAGGGGGTGCCGCCGTGGCATTTGAATATCTGGCATTTGCGGATGCAACAGTTGGAAAGTCGCTGGCGGACGTTGCGTACGCCAAGATCCGGGACCGCCTGGTGATGCTGGATATCAAGCCCGGCGACCTGCTTAACGACGACCTCCTCGCCAAGGACCTTGGCGTGGGGCGCACACCCGTGCGGGAGGCCCTGAAGCGCCTCGAGCTGGACCGCCTGGTGGTCACCTACCCCCGCCGCGGAACCTTCGCCACGAGGGTGGAGGTGACGGACCTTGCGTTCATCTCCGAGATCCGGGCCCAGCTGGAGCCCCTGGCTGCTGCCCGTGCAGCGCGGGTGGCGTCGCCGGCAACCCGGGCGCACCTGCGCAGCGTGGTGGCCGAGGTCGAAGCCTATGACGTGGGCTCCGCCTCGGTGGTGGAGACCCTGCGCCTTGACGCCAGTGTCCACCGGGGTATCTATGCGGCGGCAGCAAACCCGCACCTGGAGGATGTCCTGATCCGGTACGACAACCTTGCCACCCGGATCTGGTGCATGGTCCTTGACCGGCTGCCGGATCTCTCCCACCATGTCCGGGAGCACCTGGACCTCCTGGCTGCCGTGATTGACGGCGATGAGGACAGGGCGGCCGAGCTGGCGCGCGTCCACGTCAGCGGCTTTGAACATGCTGTCCGGCAGGCACTCTTCGCCGCGTAGGCCGGGGCATGGAAAGCTGTTGACACCCCTCTTGGCGGGTAGGATACTTGATCTCCGAACTAATATATCAAAAGGATATTAGACCCGAGACCAGGAGAAATCATGGTTGGTGTACCTCTTACCGGCGGCAGCCGGGTGAAGCGCGGCATGGCCGA
>NZ_LFQH01000009.1:0-125362 GCF_001238605.1 Arthrobacter sp. ZBG10
CGCTCGATGAGCGGGAGCCCGCCGTAAACCATTTCGGCGCAGACGGCCAGCCGGAAGCTCATGCCCGGTGGCCCGCCGGCTGGATGTCAGGTTCTGCCGGCTGCAGATCAGCCACGGCTGAGACCTCCACGGGAAGGCCGGACCGGGCGGACCTGGCAGCGGCCAGGGCCACGGCAAGGGCGTTGCGTGCATCGGTGCCGCCCGGTGCCTGCCTTGATGTGGTGGGGCTGCCTGCACGCCGCGCCCGGACCGAGTCCACAAAGTCGGCCAGTTCCGCGGTGTAGGCGTCGTAGAACAGGTCCACGTTCAGGCGCACTGTGGCCGCGCCGATGCCGGCCGCGGTATAGCTGGTGGCGCTGGATGCCTGCGGGCCGCCCGCGGTCACCATGCCGGCGGAGCCAAACACTTCGCCCCGGACGTCGTAGCCGTAGAGCGCATTGAAGTTCGCCTCGGCCACCGCGATGGCCCCGTTGCTGTAGGTGACGGTGACGACGGCGGTATCCAGCAGTCCGCCGGCCTTCGCCCCGGGTGCCACCAAGGCATCGGCCACGGCGTGGACACGGACGGGAACCGCGCCGGGGTTGAGCCAGTTCAGGGTGTCGAAGTCGTGGATCAGGGTCTCCAAGAAGATGGTGTCCGGCGCGACGCGTTCCGGCGCCGACAGCCCGGCGTCCGTGCCGGGATCGCGGGTCAGGGACCGGAGCAGCTGCGGGGTTCCCACAGCGCCGCTGTCGATCAGGTTGCGTGCAGCGGCGAAATCCTTGGCATACCGCCGGTTGAAGCCGAACTGGACAATAACGCCCGCAGCGTCAGCCTCAGCGAGTGCGGCGTCGAGCTCCTCCAGGTTCCTGCCGCCGGGCTTCTCGCAGAAGACGTCCTTCCCGGCCCGAGCCGCCTCGGCGATGAGGCTGGAGTGGAAACGCAGGGGCGCCGCGATCAATACTGCGTCGATGTCCGGATCATTCAGCACATCGGCTGCGTCTGCACTCGTCTTTTCAACACCAAGGCGGGACGCCACGTCCGCGACACTGGCTTCAACGGGATCGGCGATTGCTTCCAACCGGGCGTGCGGGACCCGGAGGGCGATGGATTCGGCATGGAAGTGTCCAATCCAGCCGGCTCCGATGAGCCCAACCCGAACGGGGCGGTCGACGGTGACCGGACGCTGCGTGTAAGCCATTGCTGTTCTCCTGAAGTTCGTATAGATCGTTCTAGTAGACATATCGTGGCACGGCTTCCGGCACTTGTCTAGATCGTTCTATAGACTGCTGGGAGGAGGACTCATGACTGATTCGAAACGACCCACCCTGATGGACGTGGCGCAGGCGGCCGGCGTTTCGAGGGCCCTGGTGTCCATTGTGATGCGGGACGCCGCGGGGGCCTCGGCCGCCACCAGGGAACGGGTGCTCGAGGCCGCGGCGAAGCTGGGTTACCGGCCGGACAGCCGGGCCCGCATGCTGCGCAGCGGCCGGACCCGCCTGCTGGGGGTGAGTTTTTCCACCTCGCATGCATTCCATGCCGAAATCGTTGATGCGGCGTACGCTGCGGCCGGCCTGCGGGGTTACGAACTGGCCTTGAGCGCGGTGGCCAGCGGCAGGTCGGAGGAGCGCGCCGCGGAAGCCCTGCTCGACTGGGGCTGTGAAGCCCTCATCCTGATTTCGTCCACCCTGGGCAACGAAACGCTGGCGGCCTACGCGCGTCGGGTGCCCGTGGTGAGCCTGCTGCGGGAGGACGTCGGGGAAACCGTGGACTCCGTCAGCAGCGATGACCGCGCAGGGATCCGGATCGCCGTCGAACATCTCGCCGGACTGGGCCACCGCCGGATCGTGCACGTGGACGGCGGCACCGCGGTATCAGCGGACCGGCGCCGCACGGCCTTCCGGGAGGAAATGACGCGGCTGGGACTCGAGCCCGTGGTTGTTCCCGGCGGGGCCACGGAGGAAGAGGGAATCCTCGCCGGAGGGCTTCTTGGGGCCAGCACGCCCACGGCAGTGATCGCCTTTAATGACCGCGTGGCCCTGGGAATCCTCGAAAGCCTGCGGAACGGTGGGAAAAGTGTTCCGTCGGACATGTCCGTCCTCGGGTACGACAACAGCCATTTCGCCCGGCTGAGCTACGTCCAGTTATCGTCCGTCAGCCAGGACGGCCCGGTCCTCGCCGCCGAGGCCGTTAACCGGGCCATCGACCGGGCCGAGGGGAATGCTGCGCCCTCCAGGGTGGTGGGAACCCCCCACCTGGTGGGCAGGCGGACCACGGCCGCCCCTGGGGCTGCCGTGGCTACCTGAACGACGGGAGGGTTACTTGCCCAGGCCCGGGTGGACCGGCACGAAATCGATCCTGTTGCCTGAGTTTGACCGTCCGGACGTGGTCCGGGAGTAGCCCCGGGCGTCCAGGTTGTTTTTGGCGCGGTAATCCGCGAGCGCGGCGTCGTAGGCGGCGTTAAGGGCCTCGCCGGAGAATTCGCCGGTGCTGCCGTCGGTGAAGGCGATGGCGATGCGGACGGCGGCCGGGTAGTGGCGGCTCATGCGGACGAAGCCTTCGGCGTCTTGGTGAAGCGTGATCACAGTGTGCTGCTTTCGGTTGATGGGACTGGCTTCCAGTTTGGCGTACTTTCCGTAACATGGGCGCCACACCGGCGGCGTCCGGCGCATACTGGACAGGTTGTTTTGAGCAACCGATAGCGTTTATCGCCGCCGGACCACCGAAAGGCACCCGCATGCCCGCCCGACTCTTCCCCGCCAACCCGGCCAGGCTGCACCTGGTGCTGATGCTGGTCCTGACGTTTTCCACCGGGGTGATCGACGCCGTCGGCTATCTGGGCCTGGACCGTGTGTTCACCGGAAACATGACCGGCAACGTGGTGATCCTGGGGATGGCGCTGATGGGCGGCGACGACCTGCCCATCCTGGGCCCCATCGTGGCGCTGGTTGGATTTATGCTGGGCGCCCTGCTGGCCGGGCGGACGCTGCGGCCCAGCACAACGGGCTGGAACCACCGGACCACCGGGCTGCTGCTCGCCGTCGGCGTGGTGATGCTCGCCGTGGCGGTGGTGTTCCTGGCCGGCGGGACACCCCGGCACGGTGAACCGCTGATCGTGGCCATCACGGGAATCCTTGCGGTGGCCATGGGCGTCCAGGCCGCCACGGCCCGGCACCTCAATGTCAAGGATGTGCCCACCGTGGTGGTTACCTCCACCATCACCGGCCTTGCGGCCGACTCCCGCTTCGGCGCCGGCACCCACCCGTTCTGGGGCCGCCGGCTCATGGCGGTGGTGCTGATCCTTGCGGGTGCCGCCGCCGGAGCCGGGCTGCTGCAGCTCCACATCGGCCTTGGAGTTTTGGCGACGTCGGTGCTCACGGTGGGGGTCGCCGTCGTGGGCGGAATCCTGGGCCGTGGGCCGCGCCCGGCGCCGAAAGCCGAGGTGCCCGCCGGCGAGGCAGCCGGGGCGGTGCGCTGAGCGACACTTATTGGGTCCCTTTCCACTGCGCCAACTTGCAGGTGACGTAGGGTCTGCAGGGCCCATTCCGGACGACATGCAGGCCATGTTCCGCTGGTTCGCCGAGACTCCGGGCCATGCCGCCGACCTTGAGCAGGTCCGCAGCATCGCGCCAGGCACCTGGACGTTCGAACAGTGGCTTGGGACCGTGGGCCTCGCTCCCGCTTCTTAAGTACAGAGCAGAACCACTAACGTCCCTGTTGACAGCAATTTTGACGCCATTGGCTAGAAGACTCACAGTTGTCCCATGGACCATTTCGTTGCTTCCTACACAAACGGGCTTTTGCGGCTCAACTGGGTTCAGGGGACCTTCGTCACCTACGAAATCGCCGTCCAGGCGGCCCGTACGCTCGAGAAACTCGCTGGCGGCAAAACAGCGCCAATCCTGGTCGACGTTGAAGGCGTCACAGGAGTCGCAGCAGAAGCGAGGGCAGGTATGAACGCCTACCGGGGATTCTCCACGATTGCCATCAAGGGTGACTACCCCATGGGGACTGTCCTCTCAGCCTTTGCCCGGCAATCACTCACTCCCACCGCGTACTTCACCAGCGAGAACGCTGCCCTCCGTTGGTTGGCCCAGCAGACCGGGCACGAACAGCGGAACGAGGCAACGGACTACTCCGATGCTGAGGGGTGAGCACTCATGCCTCTGAGCGATTATCCGGTTCGACGTCTGAGCGCTACAGCTCGTTTCCGCGGGCGGGCTTTTGAGCACCGCGTCGGGATCATCGACGTGGAAGGACCAATCCATAGTCAAACATCCGTTCACTAGGAGATGGGGGAGGAATACCGCAGGTAGATCTTGAGCTCCCCGCGGTCACTGGAAATCCCGGTGCAGGTCTCCCTCAGCGTCCACAGGTTGAGGGGCTCGCAGCTTTCCGACGTCAGCCCCATTTCGGCTGCAAGCGACTGTGCCGTCTGCCGCGGTTCAACGTCCACCACCATTTCCCGCCAGCAGCCGCCTGATCCGCATTGCGTGGAAATTTCCTCTACTGCGCTGGGCGGCGGAATCGCATGGAACGCCGAGTCGGAGGGAACGGCCCCCTCATCGATGGCAGACCAGAGTAGGGAGCCAACCCAGGCGATCAAGACCAAGCCGAGGGCAAGTAATGAACCGCTGATGGCTACACGCTGTTGGGAGGTCATCCGTGGATCCTTGTGGCGTCTCCTTGCTTGCTACTCACGGATTTCCTCCCGGACGGGTTTGAGGTGATCCGGAAATGGCTCGTCCGTGAGGGCTGGAAAAGTGCAGGTGAACTCGCCGCGATACCCGAAGAGGAACCCCAGCAGCGGATTCCGGACCTGCATCTGGATGGTGTAAACACCCCGCTTGTCGTCAAAGTTTTCATGGAGATCAGCGGTGCCGGTCAGGCCGGAGGGAAAAGTGAAGCCCAGGAAGCCTTCATAGAAGCGCTGGGCTGTTGTCTGAAGGTGCAACGACCCATCCGCCAGGACGTTCAGTTTGAGGTCCGTTGCCAAGTGCTGGTGTGTGCCGAGGTAGTCAACGATGCAACCGCGCCCGGGACTGTAGACCATGGTGGCGTCGAAACGGTGCTTCCGCGAGTTGGGAAGCGCCAGGGTTCTGACGAAGGTGACCGTGGGCCTGCCGAACCCGTCAAGGTAGGGATAGTTCTCAATCGTGAACGGGATATCCGTTCCCTGGTCAGGAAAAAGGATGTTCCGATGGGCGCCGAGGAGAAGGAACGGGAGCGTCCACCAGCCACCGCTGCGTACTTCCGAGAAGACCCCTTCACCGATGCACGCATAGGCGCTCCCGACGTCGACGCCAAAGCGTTTCTGCAGCATCGGGTGCAGCTTCGCGAAGTCGGGCCCAAGGGCGAGTTCGAAAATTGAAGCCATGGTTTTTTGCTCCTTCTTCAGCTGTCCGCAGCCGATGGGGACGGCAAATCGCTGAGGGCCGAGGGGGCCCTACCGGAATGGTGGTCCGGCGCCTGTCGGAGGCAGCGCGAAGCCCTGGGTACCGTCCAATGTGGCGGGACCAAAAACGCAGCGAGCACGGCGGCACCGGAAATCAACGCCCAACTTCCTCGTCTGCGTCCTACGGCCCTGCGGAACATTTCCAGGCCGCCGGCCACGGCACAAGTTCGTGCCGCAGCGTCCATGATCCACCGGTTGCGTGCCCGTTCGGGCTCGATGCCTGATTCCGCCCACAGCCGCAGCCGGTCAAAGCTGAGGGCTGTGGCCCAGCCCAGCGCCGGCCGGATGAGGTGTGCATCGAAGATTGTTCCGATCCTCCCCATCCCCGGGCTGTAGTTGTACCCGGTGATAAACCGCACGCCCCGGTCCGTGGGGATATACCGCCAGTACCCTGATCCTTCGCCGATCGGAGACAGCACGTCGGCGGTAGTGAACCTGAGCACGGATGTGGCCTGACCATCCGCCCGGTGCCGGCTGCCGAGGGAGATGCCGGTTCCGCGGATCGTGTGCAACGGCAGCCGGAACTCATACCGGAACCGTAGGCGCCCGTCGGGGTCGGCTGCCTCAGGGACTATCCCGGAAAAGCGGAGGTCCCAGCGCGGGTGCAGATCCGGGTCCTGGCTCAACTCCCAGATGCGTTCCATATCAGCCCGGATGCAGGTTTCAACGTAAATCGGTTTGCGCGCTGCGGATCTCCTCCGCACTGGACTTTCCCCCATCTGAGAATCATAAGCGTCCGCACACCCGGACTATCCTCGGCGTATGACCTCCACGGGTTCAACCAACACAGGCCGCCGCACGTCGGAACACAGCGCAAGGATCGCGCGCATCGCCGTTGTCACGGCGTTCTGCGCCGGAGTGCTGCATGCTGCCTCGAGTTTTTACTGGGCCTTCGGGGGCCGCTGGCTGCTGGCGACAGTGGGGGCCTGGGCCGTCGAGGCCGCAGAAGACGCTCCCGCCGTGACTGGCCTGGTGCTGGGCGCCGTCGGCCTGGTGAAACTGCTGGCAGCGGTCATTCCCTTAGTGGTAGCCGCAGGCCGGGCGCCGTGGCCACGCCTCTGGCGGGTCGTGTGCTGGGCCGGCGCCCCTGTGTTGGTGGTCTACGGCGGCCTGAATATCGCTGTCAGTGGCGCGGTCCTGCTGGGAGCCACCCCCGTTGACGGCGGTTTTGACCGTGCAGCGATGGCGGGCCATGTTTTTCTTTGGGACCCGCTTTTCCTCATTTGGGGTGTTGCCCTGATGGTGTGGTTGCTCTGCAGCCGGGCCCCCGAAAGCCCGTCGCTAGGATGAGTCCCGTGCGAGTAAGCAGGACTTTCCGATTGCCATTCGTTTAATTGCGCGCGATGAGCCATTCAAGCTGGGACTCCGTGAGTACCCGGTCTGCATAGATCTCCCAGCGCGCCAACTCAGTGCCGATGCCCGTGGTGGGCCCTTCCCAGCGGCGAGCGAGTCCGGCCCGTTGCGCTACGACAGAGGAAGCGCGGTTATTGGAGAGTATTCGGGCCGTAACCGGCACCAAGGGGAGTGCCGCACCTGCAGCTGTCACTGCGGCCTCAGCCAGTTCGGTGGCGAGACCCCGCCCCCAGCTCCGAGGAGTCAGACGATACCCGAGGTTCCACACACCACCCTCCGTCATGGACACCCCTCCGGCTCCGATGAACGTTCCGGTGGGCAGGTCCTCATCGGCACCGGCCCCGCTGATCCTGACAGCCCACGGACCGAGACCAGCTCGTTCCCAACTCTGCCGGTGGCGCCGTGCCAGTGCTTCCGATTGCTCGCGTGCAGTATGCCGCCCGGACGGAAGATGCTCCCAGGTTGCCGGATCGCCGTACACAACAAACACATCGTCGATATCGTCGGTCGAGAGCGGGGACAAAACGAGTCGAGCGGTACTGCTCGGGATGGTCGAAGTCACGGTCCATCCTCTCAGCGCCAGCCGCCTCTCCTGACATCAGCAGGCCCGGAAAGCTCAACCACGGGAACCGGTGACTGGTAGATTCAGGGTCCATGACCTGGCCGGTAGTTCACATCTCCCAATCAATCGACGCAGGATTTGAGGCGGTCATCGCCTTCGCCGCCGAGCCGCGGAACCTTCCGCTGTGGGCAGCCGGGTTGAGTACCGGCATCCGGAACGACGGCGGCCGTTGGGTTACCGATTCCCCGATGGGATCCGTCGAGGTGAAGTTCGTTGGCCCTACTGAGTGGGGCATCCTCGATCACGACGTGACGCTGCCGGACGGAACAGTGGTACATAATCCGCTGCGTGTACTCCGCAACAATAAAGGCGCCGAGGTTGTGTTCTCCATCTTCCGGCGGCCAGGCATGACTGACGCCGAATTCGAGGAGGACGCTCGCCTGGTTCGACTTGACCTGGCCCGGTTGAAGACCCTCCTCGAGCACCAAGCCGGCCCCACCGAATCGCCGGAAAAGCTGCCGCACCGCTAGCGCGCCCGTACTTGGCTAGTGATACCAGCCAACGGCGCGGTCGAACCGGAACGTGAGGGCGCCTGTTCCCGGCCCGCCTTTCCCACCTGAAGGAAAGTAAATGGCCCCGAAGTCGGCCCCTTCGGCGTCAAGCCGGGACATGGCCCACGCTTTCGCCTCATTCAGATCAGACCGCGGAATGCTTTCCCTGGTGGGTTCGACACCGCCGTGATGAATGTCGAGTTGATACGCACCTTCGCGGGAAACGTCGTGGCCGTGGCCGGTAGAGCGTTCATCGCGCCTGCTGATCAGCACCTGGGCGGACGCGTGAAGAATGGCGGGATCCCGCCGTCGCCCACCGTTGGCATACTGCTCCATCCGCAATCTGGAAACCACGCTCTCCACAGTGTCGGTGTCGCTGACCACGTAATTTGGTCCTGTGACGTCGGCTTCCGAGCCGCCCACGCTTTCCAAATACCGCATGAACTGGGACGAGCTGGACTGGATGGAGCTCATGCACCCTCCTTGAGGGTTTAACCCGGCAAGTACCGGTCCGCCTAACCATAGACCTATTCGTGTGATCGGCACCCGACCCCCCAAAGAAACCGGTTTTATTCCCGAACCGTCACATGACGGTGAAAAGAAGCGCATAGTGGAGCAATGACGACCATCGCCGCTTCGCGAGCCTTTTACACCCGCGGCGACTCGTTCAGCAGCAAGGCCTCCCGGGAGCACATCGAACAGGCACTCCACGCCTATGGTGCAACGGCCATCCGGTTCAGCAGCGAGGGTGCTGTTATGGCGTTGGCTTTCGCGGCTGGCGACCGCCAGTTCCGTATTGTTTTGGCGGTTCCGGAACCCGCGCTGGGCCCGCATGGCCGCACGGGCAGCGGGGCGGCCGCCGGCCCTGATCTGGCGACAAAACGCCAGGAACGCTCGGCCCGCAAGTTCTGGCACGCATTTTCCCTGGCGGTGGACGCCAAGCTCGCCGCTGTTGCGGAGGGGGTTGCCACCCTGGAATCCGAGTTCCTCGCCCACGTGCTGCTTCCGGGGAACCGGACCGTTCTCGAGGAGCTGACACCGCTCATCGACAACGCTTATCGGTCCACCACCCGGGATTCAGGCACCGCTGGTCGGGGCTATTCGCAGGCAACTCCGTCGTTGTCCCCGTCCAAGCCCGCACGGTAGCCGGCCTGGCCTGAGTACAACGGCGCAGCACCGGCAGCCTTGGCTGCCGCACAGCTCGAGAAGTAGGTGGCATCCGGGGCAGGTGCAGGAGCTACAGGCTCAGGCACAACGGGCGCAGGTGCCTGCTGGTTTGTCGGCGCCAACTGGCCTGAGCAGTCGGCCAGGATGGTGGCCATCGCATTATGCTCCGGCTGCGTGACCCACAGCGAGTAGGTCGCCTTTACGGAGATTTGGCGGGCCACATACTCACAGCGTAATCCCTTGTCCGGTGGCAGCCAGGTGGCGGCGTCGCCGTCGCTCTTTTGCTGGTTGGTGGGACCGTCAGTTGCCTGCAGGTTCAGCGGATCATTGGCCAACGACGTGCGCTGCTCCGTGCTCAGCTGCTGCGCCCCCTTTTGCCAGGCATCGCTGAGCGCCACCACGTGGTCGATCTGGACGGCGGTGCTGGTGGCTGGGCCGCGGAGGAAGCTGATGCTTCGGCCGGTGTAGGGGTCCGCCAAGGTTCCGGACTGGACCTTGCAGGGCACACTGTTGGTAAACACGATCCCGGTCAGGTCCCGTTGGAGGATGTCGTTGCGGGTGTCGCAGCCGTTGCGGTCCACGTCCGCCCACGCCTGCCCGAAGAGCGCGCGGTCGTACCCGGTCCTGGGCGCGCGGCCCTTGATGGGCAGCGTGGCCAGCAGGTCAGCGGCCTTGGTGCCGTAAGCGGGCTGGGCGTTTGGCGCCGCCGCGCTTAAGCCCGGCGTCAGGGCGGGGGGCGATTCCGGGTCCAGGGGTGCACCGGTTACCTGAACCGTCGGATTGGCCGACGGCGCCGGGCCGGCTGACGCCGTCACACTTGTTGCCGCGCTAGCTGGCGTAGCCGTGGCTTCGACGGCGGCCGCTTCCTGGTCGGCGCCGTCGGAACGGGGTGTGGCCGTCAGGCCGCCGACGATCATCAGTGCCAGGAAAACGGCGGTTGCGCCACCGACGATGTAGATGGACCTGCGCGGCTTCTTCGGCGGCGCCGGCGTCAGGACGGACGGAGCAGGACCCGCGAGGGCCTGGTGGTTCAACATGCTTTCCCCATTTAATGAAGGCCCGCTGCGCGCGCAGCCCGTTGTGTACCGGCAGATGTGCCGTCAGGTAGCTTAGGCGCCAGCCACGGAAAGAGCGTTCCGCTGCCCTCGCGCGTCCGCCGGAAGTCCGAGTTTTTTTGGGATCCAGCCTGCTATTCCGCGCCGATGCGCCGAACTGTAGAGTGGCGCCCATGCAGATGCGACTCGAAGTTGTCCAGGTGCCCGTCTCGGACGTCGACAGGGCCAAAGCGTTTTACACGGAAAAGCTGGGGTTCGCGCTGGACCACGACGTTGAGCACATTCCCGGCATGCGGGTGGTCCAGCTGACTCCCCCGGGTTCCGCCACGTCCATCGTGATCGGAACGGGCATGACGTCGATGGCACCCGGGAGCCTGGAAGGCCTGCAACTGGTGTCCCCGGATTTGCCGGCGCTGCGCACGGACCTGCTGGGCCGGGGTGCCGAAATCAGCGACGTGCAGGACATGGGCGGTGTCCTGTTTGCCTACTTCAGCGATCCGGACGGCAACCGCTGGGTCCTCCAGGGCCAGACTCCCCCTTCGGTCCGGGACGCGCACCAGATCTAGGCGGGCGTGGCACCCGGCGGCGCCGTTGAGCCGCGAACCACCAGCTCGGTGCCCAGCTCGATCCGCTGCGGTAGTTCCTCGTCCCCGTCCAGGTGCCGGAGCAATGCCCGCATGGCGGTTTCGGCCATCTGCACCACAGGCTGACGGACGGTGGTCAGGCCTGGCTCGATCCACTCCGCCGCAGGGATATCGTCAAATCCGATGATGGACAGGTCTTCCGGGATGCGCAGGCCCGCAGCACGGGCTGCCCGGTAGGCTCCCAGGGCCTGGTCATCGTTTCCGGTGAAGATCGCCGTGGGCCGGTCCGGCAGCTCCAGAAGCTTCCGGGTGGCGGACTCGCCGGCACCGATGGAGAAGTCCCCCGGCAGCATCAGCGCGGGGTCCGCTGCAATGCCTGCCCGGCGGAGTGCGGAGACGTACCCGTCCTCACGGGCGCTGCTGCACTGCAGGTCCTCGCGGCCGCCGATCATTGCGATTCGTCGGTGTCCCAGCTGCAGCAGGTGCTCCGTGGCGGAAAACGCACCGTCCCAGTTGGCTGCTCCTACGGTCATAAGGTCCGGACCCGGCTGGCCCACAGGGTCGATCAGTACCACGGGGATCCCGAGTGATTTGATCCGCTGGATCTGCTTGGCATCAAGCTGGTAAACGGCCATCAGCAGCCCGTCCGATTTGCGTTCCGCCAGGTTGGCCAGCCACGGACGGATCCGGGAACCGTCCATGCTCAGGCTGCTCACCACAGTGCCGTAGCCGGCGTCCTGCGCCACCCGCTCCACGCCCTCAATGATCTCCAGCGCCCACTCGGAGCCCAGCCCGGGGAACACCAGGTCCACCAGGCCGGCCTTTTGCCGGCGCTTGGCGGGGCGGCGGGCGTAGTCGCGCCGGGCGATGATTTCCTCCACCCGGGCCCGGGTTTCTGCCGCCACATGGGCGTGCCCGTTCAGCACTTTCGACACCGTGGGGACGGACACCCCCGCTTCCCGGGCAATCTCGCTGATGGTTGCGCGCCCGGTTTCCTGCTTGCTCACGCCGCCGCCTGTTCCCCGGGCCGGCCCGGTACTAGTTATCGGAAAGTTCCCATGTTTGGATTCGCCCGCACATGCCGTAGATCCTATGGTTTTCCCGTTTTCCCATGGTAGTTCGGGCGGCTCCCAAATAGAAACTTTCGGCCGCGTCCAGAGACGCCAGCTGTCCGCGGGTGGTTTCCGCCTGGCGCGCCGCCCCCTGCTCCAGCAACCGGGCCCAGGCGGAGGTTTTGCCGGCCACCAAAGCAGCCGCCGCGGCGTGGAAGTCCGCCAGGGCTGCAGGTCCAGACGCCAGCACGGAGTCCTTCAGCTCCAAATAACCCGCCAACGCCAGGTCACGACGCCGGCGGGCTGCCTCCTCGCCCGCCCCCAGTCCCGCGTCGGCATCCTTAATTTCCAGCGCCGCCGCTCGTCGGTACGCCTCAGGATCAGCCAGATGGGCGCCCGGGAAGGTCATCACGGCGTCCCCGTGTTCCGGCAGCCCGGCGTTTTGCATCACCACCAGGACGGTGAGGTCGCCGGAGTCATTGATGGCACGGTGGACCGTTCCCGGGGTGAACCACAGCACCACTCCTGGCCGCAGGGGCGTGGAGGTGAATCCGCGTGAATCCAGGGTTTCCAACCGGCCGGCCCCGCTCAGCACCACGTATGCCTCGGTGGAAGCCGTGTGCATGTGCGGGGACCCGCCTGCTGCACCGTCGGCGCCGGGCCAGTCATAGATGCTGACTTCGGAAACCCCCGTGGCGCCGGGGAAACTGGAGGCGATGCTCACGCCCACCCCGCCAGGGCTGCCTGCGCGGCTCCCGCCAAAGCTTCGGCGCGGTCCGCGTCCACGCCGCCGTCGGCAATCACCACGGCGTACCTGTACGTGAGTGACCCGCCATCCGCCAGGGGCACTTCCGCGCTGAAGAACGGGGCTGAGCCCAGGCAGGCGAACATCGAGGAACGCGCAAACCATTGGTTGGGCGCGCCCGGATTTGCCGGGTCCTCCACAAACGCGATGGTGGATTCCCGGCAGCTGTCATCATGCTTGCCGGTGAAGGCGATCCAGGGGGTCCGGGTGCCCATAAACTCGTCCGCGCCGGTTCCGTCCGCGTTCCGGAATTCGCCGCCGGTGAAGGACCGCGGGCCCCGCCAGAACAAGCCGCCGTAGCCGGCGTTGTTCCGGCCTTCGGTGGTGGGGCTGCCGAAGGTGATGGTGGCACCGGAGGTGTTGCGCATGGTGGTCTCGAAGAGGATGGCGTACGCGCCGGTTCCCGGGGCCTTATCTTCAGCCGCTGTGTCCCCATCGTGGGCGCCGGCGGAGCTGGCGGCGCCGGAGTCAGCGAGGACTTCGATACGGAACCGCCGGTCCTCGGCAATAACCGGGGCTCCGTCCTGGGCGGACCAGGCCAGTGATTCGGTTGCCGTGATGCCGCCCGCGGATTCCTCGATCGCCCCGAAGTCCTGGTGGGTCATGGCGCCGTTGTTGTCCAGGTTGGCGTACTCCGTGGCGCGGGTGTAGGTGGCGCCGCCCCAGAAGTTGTCCTTGCCCACGTTGGGCAGTGCCCAGGACAGGCCCTTGTGCCAGACGTGGTCCCACGGCCGCGAGATGGTCACCTCGTCCCCGCCCAGGGTGGTGAGCGGGTGGAAAAACGGCCGGGGGCTTTCGTACTGGTCATCGGTGGGCCGGTAGGTATAGGTGGCGATGGGGCGGCCATCGACGGTAAACGCGAGCGCGGCGCCGTCATCGGTGTGGCTCACCTGGCCGGTGGTGGTTGCAAGGGTGCTCATGGTTTTCTCCTGAAAAAGTGGTTGGGTCAGATGCTGGCAGCGCGAAGGGCGGTCCCGTCCAGCACGCGGCTGCCCAGTCCCTCCCCGTCCATGCCGGTATAGAACGGGTGGCCCGGCACAATCTGACCGCGGCTCACCGCGGCGCCGGTGAACGCCGAAGCGTAGATCGCGGCAGCAAGCTCAAGGGTTTGCCGTGCTGAGGCGGCGCCCGCCGGAAGCGGCCGGCCGGCGTCGAGCGCGTCATACATGGCCAGGAACTGCGCCACATGGCCGCTGCCCCGCTCCAAAGGCTGCGCATTCCATGCCCCGGCCACTGCATCCTCGTGGCCGGGCGCGGCAGTCACGGTCCAGTTGTCCGTGCTGTAGCCGTATAGGTGGCTGAGCTCCACTGTGGCGAACTCGCAGTCGATCCTGATGTCCGAGGTTTCCCGGGGCGAGAGCAGCGAATTGATGATGGTGGCCACGGCGCCGTTTTCGAAGCGGACGATTGCTGCGGACAGGTCTTCCGTAGAGGTGGCCCGGTCCTGCCGGGACGCAATGGCAGTGACCTCGGCCCACGGGCCCATCAGATGCAGGAGCAGATCGAACTGGTGGATCCCGTGGCCCATGGTGGGGCCGCCGCCTTCAGCATTCCAGGTTCCGCGCCACGGAAGGTCCCAGTAGCTGTCCGGGCGGTACCAGAGGGTATCGCAGCGGGCCACCAGCGGACGGCCGAAATCGCTGCCGCCGATCAGCTGCTGCGCCGCGGCTGACGCATCGCCGAACCGGTGCTGGAACACGCAGGAGAACTGCGCTCCACCGCGGGCCTGTGCCTTATCGAGCCGGTCAAAATCTGCAAGGCTCAGGGCCGGCGGCTTCTCCGACAGGACGTGCACGCCCGCTTCAAGGCATTCGATGGCCTGGTCAATGTGCAGCATCGGCGGGGTACACAGGTGCACCACATCCGGTTTTGCCTCCTGCAGCAGTTCAGTCAGCGTTAGGTAGCGGCCGGGAATTCCGTGCTGCCCGGCAAACGCGTCCAGCCGTTCCCGGTCCACGTCGCAGGCGGCTACCAGCTCCGCCCGCCCTCCGGTCCGGGAGAGGTTGTCGGCGTGCACCGCCGCGATGCCGCCGGTTCCGACGATGGCCACTCTGTACGTCCGCATGTTTTCTCCGTCATTGCAGTGGATGTTCGTTGCGCAGGTGGACTGTCACGGACTCTCGGGACGAAAGTTTCCATCTCTGCGCATAAGTTTCTGCCGGGCCGTCAAGGCATGTTTTCGGCCTCTCCTCAACCGTAGGGATGCGCTCACAGCCACGTCAAGGACTTTGCCCCTAGAAACTTACTGGAATTTTCTGATACTTTCTTAGAAATTGATAGCCAACCCTGAGGAGAAGCCCGTGACCAGCGGTGCCGCCGAAAAACAAGCCTTCCCCTTGGCGCAGGATCCTGCGGACCCAGGCGCCGCCGTCGAACGCCTGATGCTCCAGATGACGCTCCCGGAAAAGCTGGCCCAACTGGCAGGCGTCTGGGTGAACGCCTCCACCGACGGCGATTCCGTGGCACCGCTGCAGAACGAAATGGCAGGCGACGAACGGACCTGGGAGGAAATGATCTCCCAAGGCCTGGGCCAGATCACCCGCATGTACGGGACAGTCCCGGTGGAGCCACTCGAAGGCGCCCGGCGGCTGGCAGCAGCCCAGGAACAGATCATGGCCGCCTCCCGCTTCGGTATTCCGGCCCAGGTCCATGAGGAATGCCTGGCCGGGCTGGCGGCGTGGAAAGCCACGGCGTTCCCGGTCCCGCTGGCATGGGGCGCCACCTTCAACCCCGGCCTGGTCCGGCGCATGGCCGGGTTGATCGGCGGGCAGATGCGCGCCCTCGGCGTCCACCAGGGACTGGCCCCCGTACTGGACGTGGTCCGCGACCTGCGGTGGGGTCGCGTGGAGGAAACCATCGGCGAGGACCCCTACCTGGTGGGCACGGTGGCGTCCGCCTACGTCGGCGGACTTGAGGAGACCGGCATCGTAGCCACGCTCAAGCACTTTGTGGGCTACTCCGCCTCGCGCGCCGGGCGCAACCACGCCCCTGTTTCCATGGGCCCGCGTGAACTGGCCGATGTGATGCTGCCGCCCTTTGAAATGGCGATCCGGCATGGCGGGGCGCGCTCGGTGATGCACGCCTACACGGACACGGACGGCGTTCCGGCCGCCGCGAACCGGGCGTTGCTCACCGCGCTGCTGCGGGACGAATGGGGGTTCACCGGCACCGTGGTGGCAGACTACTTCGGCATTGCCTTCCTGAACGCCACCCACGGCGTGGCCGCCGATTCGGGCGAGGCCGCTGCCTTGGCGCTTGCCGCAGGCGTGGACGTGGAACTGCCCACCATGAACTGCTACGGCATACCCCTGCTCGAGGCTGTCCGATCCGGTGCCGTGCCCGAGGCCCTGGTGGACACCGCCCTGCGCCGGGTGCTGACCCAGAAACAGGAAGCCGGGCTCCTCTCCGCCGCTTTTGACCCTGCCCCGCCTGCCCTGGCTGCCGGTACCATCGACCTTGACCCCGCGGAACACCGGGCGCTGGCGAGGGAGATCGCAGCCCAGTCCTTGGTGCTGCTGACCAACAGGACGCACGACGGCGGCCCCACCCTTCCGCTGCCGGCTGCGGCTTTGGCGTCGGTGGGCGTGGTGGGCCCGCTGTCCCAGGACCCGTTCGCCATGTTGGGCTGCTATTCCTTTGATGCGCATGTGGGCGCTTCGCACCCTGACATCCCTATGGGAATTACTGTTCCTACCGTCGCCGAGGCAGCCGCCGGCCGGTGCGGGGCGGTACAGAGCGCGGCGTCCGGGACCTGCGAGGTGATCCCGGAGGACCGGATCGAGGAGGCCTGCCGCCTGGCCGCTGCCGTGGACACCTGCGTCATTGTGGTGGGAGATAACGCGGGCCTCTTTGGCCGCGGCACTTCCGGCGAAGGCAACGACGTGGGCGACCTTCAACTGCCCGGGGACCAACGGCTGCTGCTGGACCGGGTGCTGACCGCTGCTGAGGCTGCCGGGACCCGGACGGTGGTGGTGGTCCTCAGCGGCCGGCCTTACGCGCTGGGGGAGTTTGCCGACCGGGCGGACGCCCTGGTGCAGGGCTTCTTCCCGGGTGAGGAGGGGGCGGAAGCCTTGTGGGATGTGCTGACGGGCGCACGGACCCCCACCGGCAAACTCCCCGTTTCGGTCCCCCGGACGGCCGGCGGCCAACCCGGCACCTACCTGCACAGCAGCCTCGCCGGCGCGTCCGGCGTCAGCGCCCTGGACCCCTCGCCGCTGTTCGGCTTTGGCCACGGCCTTTCCTACACCTCGTTCGGCTTTTCCGGCCACACGGCGAGCGCACCCACCATGTCCACCACGGGGACCGTCACCGTGGGCTGCACCGTCACCAACACCGGGTCCCTGGCCGGCGCCGAAGTGGTCCAGCTGTACCTGGCGGACCCGGTGGGCGAGGTGGTCCGGCCGGTCCGGGAGCTGATCGGGTACGCGCGGGTGGAGCTCGCCGCAGGTGCGTCAGCGGAACTGGAGTTCACCGTCCACGCCGACCGGACTTCTTTCACGGGCCTGGACCTGCAGCGGGTGGTCACGCCGGGACTGGTGAAGCTGCATGTGGCTACGTCGAGCACCGCTGATGTTGCCACGCATGAGGTCATTTTGCACGGCCCCCGCACAGTGGTGGGCTTCGGCCGGGAAATGCTGACACCGGTGACGGTCACGCCGCTGTAGGCAGGCAGCCGGGCCTCTCCTGGTCCGGGTGGGCCTCACTGGTGCGCGGTGAACTTCCCCTCAATGAAGGCCAGGAGCGGCCGGGAGTTGAGGCAGACCAGGAACACCACGGCCCCGGCGATGACCGGCAGCAGGTACGCCGTGGAAATGAGCAGCAGGAATCCGGCCACAAACAGGATGCCCGCGTTGCCCAGTGACACCCGTTTCCGGGCCCCGATGCTGTACAAGGACAGCCGGTAAAGATCCCGCACCCGGAATGTGAACCGGGACAGCAGCAACAGGGCAGTGGCCGCCGCCGTCAGGACCAGCAGCCCAAGCCCCACCAGGCCGATCCGGGCACCGCCGGCCACCGGGGCCGCGGCGTCCCCGCCCGGCAGCACCAGGAGGTTGAACCCGACGACGGCGAGCACCGCCAGGTACGGCAGCCAGACCAGGAGTGCCTGGCCGGCGTTCCGGCGGTAGCCGCGGACGAAGTCCCGGAACACGCCGGTGTCCTGCCCGGCCAGCAGGCGGTTAAACGCGTACATGGCCGCCACGACTGCGGGCCCCACGGGGATGCAGGCCAGGATCAGCAGCAGGGGCTGGAATCCCAGCAGAGGCACCAGCAGGAGCAGAGCGTTGGCTGCCACCAGGAGGATGGAGCCCATCATCACACCGGCAACGGTTCCGGCCACCCTGAACAGGGGGCCGGAACCGTACTCCGTCTTCTTCGCAACCACGCGCTGCCTTTCGGTTACCGCCGGAAGCCGCGCGCCGCCGTCGTCCGTCCTACTTCTTGTCCGCGTACGCCTTGTACGCCTTGTTGGCCAACTCTACGTATTTGGACATGCCCTTGGCGTCCAGCTCCTTGAGGTAGGCATCGAACTCGCCCAGGCTGCGCTGGCCCGTGATGAACTTCAGCGTGTTTTGCTTGACGTGGTCCTTGAGCGGTGTGAGCACCAGGGTGGCTTGTTCACGGTCCACGTCGCTGAACGGGACCGGCGGCGCCACGGCCTTGGGCTTTTTGGCCTGCATCGCCTTTTGGAAGGCCAGCTCCTCCTCGTTAAAGGTGGACTGCAGCAGGTCGGTGGTGCCGCCGTAGGCAAAGTTGCCGCCGGAGAAACCATAGTCAACGCGGAGGTCCTTGGTGCCGGCCGGGTTCAGGCCCTGGAAGTTGATGTCTGCCGCGGGCTTGCGCTTACCGCCCTCCTTGGTGAATGTGGTTCCTTCCACGCCCCACTTGGCGAACTCCTGGCCGGCGTCGCTGTAGAAAAGCCAGTCCAGGTACTGCATCAGGGCCACAAAGCTGTCTTTGTCCTTGACGGACGAGTTCAGCATGATGCCGTTTTCCAGCCGGGAGCCGCCGATGATGTCGCCCGCCGGCCCGCCGGGTACGGTGATCTTGCGGACGGAGAAGTTGCCCTTGCCCAGGGACTGCTCCATGGACGTGCGGTAGGTGATGATGTTTTGGGAGTTGGCGCTGATAACAAACGACTTGCCCGAGGTGAACTTCTGGATGGCGGAATCGTCGGTCTGGGTGAAGCTTTCCGGGTCCATCAGGCCCTCGGACACCAGGGAGTTGAAGTACGTCACCAGCTCCTTGAACTGGGAGTTGCCGGCGCCGAAGCTGAACTCCTTGGCGGACTCGTCGAAGCTCAGCCCGTCCACCAGGCCCCAGCCGGCCACGGTGCCGAACGCGCTGCCGGCGATGTTCAGGACGCTGTTGCCGTTGAACCGGTCCGAGAACGGCACCACGTCCGGGTACGCCTTTTTCAGCTTCCGCAGCACCTCACGGAACTCGTCCCAGGTTTTGGGTTCGGCAATGCTTTCCTTTTCCAGGATGTCCGTGCGGAATGCCAGCGTGTAGTCCGGCCACAGTTCCTCATGCAGGCCGGGCAAGACGTAGTATTTCCCGTCCTCCTGTGTCAGGCCGGCGATCTCCGCCTCCAGCTTCCACTTCTTCACCTTGTCCTGGAAGTGCGGCATCAGGTCGACGTAGTCGCTCACCGGCAGGACGGCGCCGGACGAGACGTAGGCGCTCTCCTGGCCGGGGTAGGTTTTGGCGATGATTTCCGGGGCGCTGCCGGAGCTGATCAGGAGGCTGCGCTTTTGCTCGTAGTCGCTGCTGGGGACGATGGTGGTCTCCAGGGTGACGTTGTTGTCCGACGCCATTTTGGTGAACAGCAGCCAGTCCTTCTTATACGGGTAGGTGGGCTGGTCGCTGAAAAGGAAGGTGAAGCTCAGCGGCACCGTCGCCTTGAACGTATCCCCCACCCCAAAGCTGTCCATCGCGCCGTTGCGGGCCTTGGTGGTGTCAACCTTGCTGCCGGAATCGGAGTCACAGCCGGCGGCCACCAGGCCAAAAGCTGCCAGTGCGGACAGGCCGAGGAAATCTCGTCTGCGGATCATGGGCTTTCCTTTCGTAAGGGGTTATTCCTTGACGGAACCGAGCATGACGCCCGAGAAGAAGTACTTCTGCACAAACGGGTAGACACAAAGGATGGGGATAACGGTCAGGACGATGGTGACGGATTGGATGTTGGCCGCAATCTGGCCCACGTTTTCCGCCGTCCCGCCCGCGGATCCTGCGGTGGTGACCCCGGCGATCATGTTGCGCAGGTAGATGGTCACCGGGAACAGGTCCGGGTTGTCCAGGTAGAGGAAGGCCTGGAACCAGGAGTTCCAGTTGGCCACTGCGTAAAACAGGACCATGGTGGCCACAATCGCCTTGCTCAGTGGAAGTACCACCCTGAACAGCACGCCGTACTGGGTGAGGCCGTCAATCGCGGCGGCTTCCTCCAGTTCACGCGGCATGTTCTCAAAAAACGACTTCATGATCAGGAGGTTGAAGACGCTGATGGCGTTGGGCAGCACCACGGCCCACAGGGTGTCCCGCATGCCCAGCGAGCTGATCAGCACGTAGTTGGGGATCAGCCCGCCGTTGAAGAACATGGTGAACACTGCGATGCCGATAAAAACGCTGCGGCCTTTGAGGTCCTTCTTGGCGATGGCGTACGCGAAGCTGGTGGTGAGCACCATGGAGATGGTGGTGGCCACGACCGTGTACAGCACCGTGTTGCCGTAGTTGTTCCAGAACGTGGAGTCGGCCAGGATCAGCCGGTACGTCTCCACGTTGAAGCCCATGGGGAACAGGTTGACCTGCCCGGCGTTGATAAAGCCTTCGCTGGAAAAGCTCTGGGCCACGATGTTCAGGAACGGGTACACGGTCAGGAACAGCACGGCCAGCAGGAAGACCAGGTTCACGCCCCGGAAGACCCACATGCTGCGGGAAACCTTCATGTCCTTGACCAGGACTCCCGTGTCCCTACCGGCCCGGTTCCGCTTCAGGAGGGTGTCCTTCATGGTTGCCCCTTTCACCACAGGCTCGTTCCTGCGAGCCGCTTGGAGATCGCGTTCGCGGAGAGGATCAGCGTCAGGCCGATCACGGATTCAAACATTCCGATCGCTGCGGCGTAGCTGAAGTTGCTCGATTCCAGGCCCACCCGGTACAGGTAGGTTGAGATGACATCGGAGGTTTCGTAGTTGAGCGGGTTGTAGATCAACAGGATCTTCTCGAAGCCCACAGCCATGAACGTGCCGATGTTCAGGATCAGCAGGGTGATGATGGTGGGGCGGATGGCCGGGAGCGTGACGTGCCAGGTTTGCTGCCACCGGTTGGCGCCGTCGATCCGGGCCGCCTCGTATAGGGATTCGTCCACCCGGGTCAGCGCCGCAAGGTAGAGGATGGCGCCCCAGCCCATGGTTTGCCACACCTCGGAGCTGATGTACATGGGCCGGAACCAGCCCGCGTCCTGGGTGAAGTTCACGGTGGTGCCAAAGAGGGAATTGGCCACCTGGTTCACCGTGCCGGTCATGGAGAAGTTCTGCAGGATCATGCCCGCGATGATCACCACGGACATAAAGTGCGGCAGGTACGCCACGGTCTGGACCAGCTTCTTGAACTTCTGCGAGCGCAGTTCATTGAGCATCAGCGCGAAGATGATGGGCATGGGGAAGCAAAAGAGCAGGGTCAGGACGCCGAGGATGATGGTGTTCTGGAAGGCCTGCCAGAAGCTGGGATCGTTGATGAACAAGGTGACGTACTTCAGGCCCACCCATTTTTCGCCGAAGATGCTGCCGCCGGGCTGGAACTGGCGGAATGCGATCACGTTCCCGGCCATGGGGAGGTAGCGGAACACCGCAAAGTAGATCAGCGGCAGCAGAACCAGGGTGTAGAGCCGCCAGTCACGGGTGATGGCGACTTTCCAGCTGCCGGGTTTGTTGCGGCGGCCGCCGTTCCTGTTTTTGCCGCCTTTGCCGGGCGGGTCTGCGGTGACCGCTTCGGGGGGAATTTCCAATCGCATGGCCATGGTGCCTCCTAGCGGGCCGTCTGTGGGGTGGGTTCGTCGATGACCAGGACGCCGTTCGCGGCCAGTTCCACCCTGCCGCTGACAGGGTTCCCGGTAATGAGGTCGGTGCCGCCGGCCTGCAGGTCAACCAGAGCCGGGGCATCGTTGTGGTTGAGGACCAGGAGGTAGCTGCGTGCAGTACCAGTACGACGCCGGACCTGGACTCCCGGAGGTGCCTGAAGTTCCGGGCGGATTCCGGCAGCCTGGCGTTCGGTTGCGAGCAGGTCCGCCAGGTAGGAGTCGTCTACCCTGGCTGACAGATACAGGGCAGTTCCTTTGCCGAACGAGTTGCGGGTGACCGCGGGAAAACCTTCCAGCCGGCCGGAGCCGTAACTGGCCAGGACGTCAGCGGACTCGGCGTGCAGGTGCTCGGTCCAGTAACCGGCGGAGGCGGTGCCGCCGTCGGCCGTGCGCAGTTTTACTTCCTCCCCCTCGCCAGCCAGCGGATGCAGTTCCTCGCTCCAGGCGCCCAGGACCGTGCGGAGGGCTCCCGGGTAGCCGCCCAAGCGGATGGTGTTGTCCTGGTCCACCATGCCGGACAGGTAGCTGGCCACCAGGCGTCCGCCGCCGGCCACGTAGTCCTCGATCCGCTGCGCGGCACCATCCGTCAGTAAATACGTGGCGGGCAGGACCACCAGGCTGTACGGGGTGAGGTCACTTTTGGTGTCCACAAAGTCCACGGTGATGTTGGCGTCGAAGAACGGCCGGTACAGGCGGAGTACTTCCTGCGCATAGTTAAGGTCGGAACGCGGCGAATTCCCCAGCTCCAGGGCCCACCAACAGTCCCAGTCGAAGACCACTGCCACCTTCGCAGCGGACCGCGTTCCGGCGATGCCGCCAAGGCTCTTCAACTCCTGGCCCAGTCCGCAGACTTCGCGGAACACCCGGGTGTTGGGACCGGCGTGGTTGACCATGCCGGAGTGGTACCGCTCGGTGCCGCCCTTGGCCTGCCGCCACTGGAAAAACAGGATGGAGTCGGCGCCCTGGGCGATGGCCTGGTAGGAGCCAAGCCGCATTTTGCCCGGCAGCTTGGACACGTTCACGGACCACTGGCTGACAGCGGCGGTGGCCTGTTCCATGACCAGCCACGGCTGGCCTTTGCGCAGCGAGCGCATCAGGTCGAAGTTCAGGGCCGCCGCCACGTGGGCGTCTTCCTCCCGCGGGTCCGGGTAGATATCCAGGGCCACGGAGTCCTCCTCGGCTGCCCAGGCCCAGTAGTCGTTGTTTTTGTAGAAGCGCATGAAGTTGGTGACGATGGGCAGGTCCGGGGTGTGCGTGCGCAGGATGTCCCGCTCCGCCTTGTAGTGGGCCAGCATGCTGTCCGACGTGAACCGGTGGTAGTCCAGCCTGCGTGACGGGTTGGACCAGGTGCGGGGCTGGGCCGGCGCGTTGACCTGGGCCCAGTCCGAGTAGACCTGGCCCCACACATCCGTGCTCCAGGCCTGGTTGAGCCGGTCCATGCTGCCGTACTTCTCCTGCAGCCAGATCCGGAATGCCCGGTCCGCGTGCGGGCCGTAGGACACGGGACCGTATTCGTTGTTGACGTGCCACATGCACAGCGCGGGGTGCGTGGCGTACCGCTCCCCCATGGTTTGCGCCATGGCCAGTGATTTGGCCCGGTACACAGGATGCGAAACGTCGAAGTGCTGCCGGGAGCCGAACCCGAAGGTGGACCCGTCCGCCAGGACCGGGAGGATGTCAGGGTGCTGGGTAATCAGCCAGGCGGGCGGCACGGCGTCCGGGGTGGCCAGGTCCACGCCGATGCCGTTGGCGTGCAGGAGGTCCATCACCTCATCCAGCCAGCCGAAGTCGTAGATACCGTCCGCCGTTTCAAGCCTGCTCCACGAGAACACTGCGAGGGTGACCAGGTTGACGCCGGCTTCCTTCATCAGGCGGACGTCCTCATCCCAGAGCTCGCGGGGCCACTGCTCGGGGTTGTAGTCCCCGCCGTAGGCGATGCCGCCGAGCCGCTGATGCAGGGCCTTGAGTCTTTGTTCCGGGGTGCTGCTGCGTGGCTCGCTGGTCATCATTGTCCTTTGGTTGGCATGTGGCCGCCGGCATCCCGGCCATGCGACCTGCATCACAAGAAAGAAACTATCGTAAAGTTTACGCAATAACAACAGTCTGCGGCGAAAGCAACCGCTTTCGAGATGACCCCAGGTTCCCGCGGGACCGCCGGTCGGGAACCTTCGGCGTTGCATCAGGACCTGCGCAGACCATCCCGCCATCAACCGCCCGGCACTTCCGGTTTCGCGGAATGGGTGGAAACTATCGGAATCGTTCGCTTGAGACGAGGAACACCCGCCCGCACCTTGCCGCGAAGACCCTGCGGGAGGATACTTGTTAGCGAAGCTAATTAGCATTGCTAACGATTATCGCCAGGAGGCGCACCCGCGGATATGGCCGGCACTGACACCACGATTTCCCCGATTCAAGACACCCCTCCTGCGGACAGCCCGCAGGACAGCCTGGCCATCGAGCTCCGGACCGCCGTGATGCGGACATCCCGCCGTCTCCGCATCGAGGCCACCGGCGATGCCATCACCCCTGGCCAGTACACCGTGCTGGCCCACCTGAACGGCAACGGCCCCTTCACCCTGCGCGGCCTGGCGGACCTCGAACATGTCCAGGCGCCGTCCATGACCCGGATCGTCAACGCCCTCGCCGACCAGGAGTTTGTCTCCCGGCAGGTCCACCCGGACGACGGCCGGCAGGTGAACATCACCATCACCGGCGCCGGCCGGGCCGTCCTCGCCGAGGCGAGGGAGCAGCGGACTGCGTGGCTGGCACAGCGGGTCGCAGGCCTGAGTGACGAGGACCGGGGCGTCCTTAGCCGGGCCGCCCAGCTGATGCAGGAAATGAGCGGCAAATGAGCGCCATGTTCCGGGCCCTGGAAAACCCCAACTACCGGATCTGGGCGGGCGGGGCGCTGGTGTCAAACATCGGCACCTGGATGCAGCGCGTGGCCCAGGACTGGCTGGTCCTGACAGTCCTGACCAACCATTCCGGCGCCGCAGTGGGCATCACCACCGGCCTGCAGTTCCTGCCCATGCTGCTCCTGGGACCTTACGGCGGGGTGCTGGCCGACAGGTACCGCAAACGCGTCATCCTGCTCTGGACCCAGCTGGCCATGGGCCTGACCGGCCTGGCCATCGGCCTGTTGGTGGTCACCGGCACAGCCCAGCTCTGGCACGCGTATGTGGCCGCCCTGTGCCTGGGCATCGCCAGCGCCATCGATGCACCCGCACGCCAGGCTTTTGTCTCGGAGCTGGTGGGCCAGGACAACATCGCCAACGCCGTGGCCCTGAACTCCGCTTCCTTCAACACCGCAAGGCTCACCGGCCCCGCCATCGCCGGTGTGCTGATCGCCTGGGTGGGCACCGGCCCGGTGTTCCTGATCAACGCCGCAAGCTTCGCCGCGGTCATCTTCTCGCTGTTCCGGATCCGCACCTCGGAACTGGCGCCGCCTGCCCCCGTCAGCCGCAGCAAACACCAAGTGGCCGAGGGCATTGCCTACGTCCGGCGCCGCCCGGACCTGGTGCTGATCATGGTGCTGGTGGGGATCCTGGGCGCCTTCGGCATGAACTTCCCCATCACCAACGCGCTGATGGCCACCACGGAATTCCGGATGGGACCCGGCGAGTTCGGCCTGCTGGGCTCCATCATGGCCGTGGGTACGCTGGCCGGTGCGCTGCTGGCGGCACGCCGGTCCGGGCCACGGCTCCGCCTGCTCCTGGGCGGCGCCCTGGGCCTTGGCTTCTTCACCATCCTGGGCAGCGTATCGCCGACATTCTGGCTGTACGCCGTCATCCTGATCCCGGTGGGCCTGGCGTCCATCACGTTCCTGAACAGCTGCAACACCAGCATCCAGCTTTCCGTGGAACCGCAGTTCCGCGGCCGGGTCCTGGCGCTCTACCTGGCCATCCTGCAGGGCGGCACCGCCCTGGGCGCCCCGCTGATGGGTTGGATCGGATCCGAGTTCGGCGCCCGCTGGTCGGTGGCCGCCGGCGGCATCATCGTGCTGCTGACCGCGCTCGTTGCAGTAATCGTAGTCAGCCGGCGCAACCACCTCACGCTGCGCACCACGCTCCGCTCCGCCATCAAACGGGCACCCGCGGTTTAGTTACGCACGACGGCGGCACCCGGCCACCGCTTCCCCGCCACCTTCCCAACGTGGCTGGCCCAGCGCGCCGGATCCCGCCGTCGTACTGCTGCTGCTTCCTGTCCCGGCGCTTCAGAGGCGCTGGGAAAGGTTGAGGATGTTCCCTTCGCTGTCCAGGAACCAGGCGGATTTGCCCCATTCATTGGCAACCACGCCGTTCTCCGTCTTCAGCCCGGGGAAGTCGTACTCCTCGAAGGTGACACCACGTCCGCGGAGTTCCTCCATGTCGCGTTCCAGGTTGTCCGTCTCCCACCCCATCTGGGTGTTCTTCGCCGAACCGGCGTTTTCAGTCTGGTAGATCAGGAAGCCGGTGCCACCGCCGGCCGTGTACATCAGGCTGTCCTCCTCCATTGACCCGGACGGCTCCATTCCCAACTTGTCCCGGTAGAAATCCTTGGCCCTGTTGATGTCCTTGGCCGCGAGGACCGCCATGATATTTGAATCCTTCAGCATGATGATTTCCTTTGTGCTTTTTCGCTCCGGCGGTTCTGCGCGCCCCCTGTTGCGGCCCCCTGCCGGGCCGCGTCGCCGCCCGTTCCGCCGACTGCCGGGGCGGCCACTTGGGACCCGGGCGCCCGGTACGGCCGTCATTGGCCGGCATCGTGGCGCGGGAATCCCCGTAGCTTATGAGGCCATTATGGAACTGAACGGGCTGCGGCGATATAGGGAATTTATGCGGCACTTGCCATCTGGCCGCGCCGGGCGCGGCGCCCTGCGGCAACCCGCACCCTGATGTGCGGGGAATCCCCTAAATGCGGCGCTTTTTCCCGGTTCCGCCGGATCATTTTCCGCGCACTATTTACCTATGTGGTCCCTCAATCGCGTGATTCCGGCACTCCGGTCCTGGTGGTGCCTTCCCGGGCAGGCACCTGTTTCCAGCACCGGGGAGCTACCCCCGGACCAGGTGGTGGTGTTTGTCCACGGCATGGGCAAGGCGCTGAAGGGCGGGACGCTGCAGGAATGGGCACAGCCGCTGGCGCAGAGCTTCCGCGACTACGCACTGGACGATGTGGGCTGCCTGACGTGTGCGCCGCTGATCATCACCGACGCCTCCGCCGTGATCGATACTCCCTCTATCGGCGCCCGCGTCCTGCGCCGCCACAACCCAGGCCCCGGGGCGGAGCACCACCCCGAATACGCCACCATCCTGATCACCGAGGCCTCCTGGGGCGCGGACTTCGTTCCCGCCACCGCCACGGACACGTATTCGTGGGCCTGGACCATGATGCCGAAGGTTTACGGCCGGTCCATGGAGCTCCTGTGGTGGAACCTTTATGCGGGGCGTCCGTCCCGCAGCAATCCCTTCTGGTTGCTCAAGCGCATCAAACAGGTCATCCTGTCTGCCAGCACCGCCGTTCTGGGTTTTGTGGTCCTGATTCCGGGTTTGGCCCTGCTGGGAGTGGTGATCTTCCTGGCAAACGTGCCCGGCCTGGGCCGCTTCGTGGGAGCTTTCGTCGGCCTGTTCGCCGAGTTTCTTGGTGATCCCCAGGTGTGGCTCCGCCGGCCGCTGCAAGCTGCGGCAATGCGCCAGCGCATTATCCGGACCCTTTCCCCCTGGAATGCCCTGGGCATCCCGATCACGTTGGTGGCGCACAGCCAGGGTGCAGCAGTGAGTGCCCAGGTCCTCTTCCAGAAAGGGCTGAGTGGCTGCAGCGCCCAAGTGACCAACTTCGTCACCGTAGGCAGTGGAGTGGGCCTACTGGGGTACGCCAAATGGGGCGGCAACGGAACAGATCCCGTTGCGGACTGGATGCACAACACCAGGTTCCGCTGGATCAACATGTGGGGAAAGTTCGATTTTGTCCCCGCAGGTCCCATCAGCACGGATCACAACGGCACGCGGCCTGTGTTCGAGAACCTGTTTGACCGGAACAATCCCAAAAACCCCGCCCCAGGGCCCGGTCCCGAGGAACACGCCATCTACAACCGGGCAGCCCTGATTTACGATCACATCGTCTATTCGCGGAACCGGGTCGAGGTCATCGACCCACTGGCACGGCTCATCCTGCCGCCAGTGCTGGGCGGCGGAGCGCCGGCGCCCGCCCCCGTAGGCATCCCGATCGGCGACCCTACGGACCGGAGGCTCCGTCCCCACCGGGTCATGGTCAAAAGCCTGGCGGCTACCCGGGCCTTGGCATTTATTGCCGGGGTGGGGCTTGCCCCGCCCCTCATGTCGTGGCTGAGCACGTTGAAGCCGCTGCAGGCGGCACTGCAGTGCAGCCCGGCGGACGGTGCGGAGGTGCAGTGGTGGCTAGCCTGGTTCTGCTCCTACGGTGGCTTCAGCTGGCAGGCGCCCGGCACCTGGCCGTCCAACGCTGTGGCAGCAGCGCTCATCGCTGCCTTTTACATCGCGGTACTCAACGGCCCTCTGTGGAACTGGCTGCACGGGCTGGTAGAGCGGCGCAGGAAAAGAACCCTTTCTCAGCTGAGGCCGAACCGGAAACCTGGTGACCTGCCCCGCCGGGGCCCGCTGACCGACGCCGGGAACCCTTGGCCGTGGGTGTGGCTTTATGCGGCTGGTGTGTGGACAGCTACGCTGCTGCCGCTGTATTTCGTGGCGGGCCCCACCATGGCCGCCGTGGGCGTGGGAACCGTCCTCGTACTGGTCTATGAAAGCAACCGGGGCACCGGCGTCGAACCGCTGGCCTCCCGGCCCCCGCGCCAGCCCTAGGGTTTGCAGAAGACCCGCCGTACGGCGCAGAGCGTCAGCTTGAAGGCCTTGGCACCCTGCTTGACCAGCCCGGCGTCGGCCTCCAGGATTTGCGCCTGCCCACGCGCATTCTGGATCGCCGCCAGCGGCGGAAGGTCCGCCGCGGACTGCCGGGCCGCCTGCCAGGAGGTGGCGCACTTGCCGGCACCGAAGGAGAGGCCAAGCCCGGTTTTAAGCGTCTTTCCGGTATCCCAGGTTGCAACATCGGAGGCCCCCGCAGCAGCTGCCTTGTAAACGGCCTCCGTGCAATCCCACACCGCCTTCCGGCCCGGGGAGCCGCGGGCGAACAGGTACTTGGTCCCGGCTTTCGCGGCCTTTGCGGTTCCCTGTTCAAGCCAGGCACCGCCGGTCCAGGCCAGTGACAAAAACGGATCCAGCAACCAGGACAGGCCCTCCGCCGTCCCGATGGGGACCGAAACTGTTTCGCCGGGGACCATAAATGCCGACAAATGCAGCTTCTTTTCGAACGCCATCTGGTGGAACAACACCATCGTGTCCGTTGGCGCCACCGGTGTGACGGTGGTTTTGTCAGGACTGTAGAAGGCCCACACCATTTTGGAGTTGTTGGTGATCCGCAGCGTTGCCCCATCCGCGCAGGCAACGATCTGGTCCAGGTAGGGGCGTTCCGCGTCGGATTCCGGCACGGGAAACTGCCGACGGGGCCACAGCAACTGGCACCCTGGGTCGGGGCTGCCCGGTGCCAGCGCGGCCTGGCCGGCGGAGTTCGGAGCAGGTCCCACTGTCTTTGCTTTGGTGGCCGTCGCCTGCGTCTGCGCATCCAGGAAAGCCGCCTCATTGGCGCCGGCCGTCCCTTCCGCCACGGGTTGGCCAACGTTTTCCGGCCCGGCGCCGGCGGGTTCCGCAGCGCTGCAGCCGGCCACGGCAACGACAACAACCAGAACCAGCGAAGGCACAAGGACCAAGCGGGGCCGTGGTGGTTTTATCCGCTGGTCCTTGCCTTGTTTTTGATGGGACCGTTCCTGGGAAACGCCGCCGAACCACATCCGGATCGCCTTCTTACGCTGTGCCGCCCGTCATGCCGTGGGCACACAGTACTCCGGGGCCTTGTGGTGCGCAATGACAGGCGCTGAATCGCCGGAAAACCCAGGTTTCAGGAATCCGGCCAGCTTCTTGCCCCTCATGGCGTGCCGCGAATCGCCATTGACAGCAAAACTTTGTCATGACAAAGTTCCACAAGTATTAGAGCGCTCCATTTATTGCCCCGGCAACCGCAACTGAAGGAACCAATGAAGATTTCGATGAACTCAACTGCCGCGTTCCATGGCACCACTTTGCGCGATATTGCCGTGGCCAAAGCGGCGGGCTATGACGCGGTGGAGTTGCAGACCCCAAAGCTGTTCCGTTTCCTCGATGCCGGCTATACCGCCCAGGACCTGTTGCCCGCCCTGGCTGGATTCCCGGTTTCCGGTGTGGGGGCAATCCAGGAGGCGCCGGACCAGGACTTCATCCGGGACGCCACCCGGCTGGCCCAGGTGGCGCAAGTGGTGGGTGCGCCCTTCGTCCAGATGTGCACAGGCCCCGTGGACGTCCGCGTGGTGCACGATTTCAAGGCCGGGATCCTGGCCCCCGGAGATGCCCGCTTCCGCAGCACACTGGGCATGGATGAAAAGGACGCCCTCGCCGATACCGCCCGGCGGGTGGCCCTGGCTGCCGACATTGCGGCCGACCACGGCGTTGGCCTCTACCTTGAGCCGCTGGCCTGGGCTCCTGTCAACCGGCTGGCCCAGGCCCTGCAGATTCTCGAAACCATTGACCGGCCCAACGCAAAGCTGTGCGTGGATTTCTGGCATTTCTGGGTCACCGGCGACACCGTGGAGCAAGTCGCTGCCCTTCCGGCAGAGATCATTGCCGCTGTCCACGTTTGTGATGGCCTGCCGGTTGCAGCCGGCGACGTCCCGGACCAGTCCTCTTCACGCAACGTATGGACCGGAGCCGGGAACATTCCGCTGCAGGAATGGGTGGACGCCACCAAGGCGACCGGCTTCGACGGCTGGTACTGCCCCGAGATCTTCTGCGACAAGGTGGCGGAGCAGGACGACGTCCTGGTCGCATCGTCGCTGCGCAACACCGTGGCCATGCTGCTGGCATAGCGCCGCGGCTCAGCCCCTGATTTCCGCCATCCGGAGCCGGACAATCTCAGCCACCACGCTGTCCGGAACGGGATGTTCGGGTGAGAAACGGATGGTCCCCCTGGACAGCGAAAACCCTTCCAGCGTTCCGGCAACGGCAGCCACTACGGAACCCGAGAACGGGTAAATAGACAGATGCCTGGCTGCTGCCACCACGGCGATGAGGGGCTTACCGTCCAGTTTCAGTGCCGGCATGCCGTAGCTGACCCCTTCGCTTGCCTCCGGTGCCAGGTCATAGGCGATCCGGATTACCCGCTCAAGGCAACCGCGGCCCGGCTCCGGCATCGCTGCCAACGCCTCGGCCACGGTCCCCACAAGTCAGCCCTTTTTCCTGGCCGCCACGGTGCCGGCCAGCGATGCAAGGCCGCGCTCGAAGTCCGAGCCCACCATCTTGTCCATGTTCACGAAGAACGCGAAGATTTTGGCAGCTCCCTTGTTCTCGCCGGTCATCCGCCACTGGACTTCGGTGCCGCCGGGAACGGAGGTGAACGTGAAGGTGGTGGGGTTCAGGGCCTTGAACGGCTTGGTGAACTGCAGCCGGACCTTGACGGTACTGTCCGGCACGGACTCCACGATCTCCATGGTGCCGCTGCCGGCCTTGCGGTTGCCGCTCCACTCATAACCGGCACCCACACCGGTGTCGGGTCCGAAATACCGCCGGTCCATGCCGGGGTCCACGCTCTCCCAGGGCGACCAGGCGGTCCACTCGCGGAAGCTGTTGACCAGCGGAAATATCTCCTTGGCGCTGGCAGGAATGACCGCACTGCGGCGGACTTCATAGGTAGACATAAGGCAAGCATAGGAGCCGGTCCCGCTCTTGGGTAGGTGCGTGCAGGACGCTTCCCGGCCGTCAGCCGAGGACGATATTCACCGGCTCTTTTCCGTCCTTCAGCAGGTCGATCTGCTGCCGGATCAGCCGGACCATCCGAGGGAACATGGCCGTGCTGGCGCCACCCACGTGCGGGGTGATCAGCACGCCGGGGGTGGTCCACAACGGGTGGTCCGCAGGCAGCGGTTCGGGATCCGTGACGTCGAGCGCCGCCCGGAGCCGGCCGGACTGCGTTTCGGCCAGCAGCGCCGCCGTGTCAGCCACCGGTCCGCGGGCCACATTCACCAGCAGGGCACCGTCCGGCATGGCCGCCAGGAACCTTGCATCCACCAGGTGCCGGGTCGCATCGCTGAGCGGAACGCTGACCACCACAATCTCGTGCAGCGGCAGTTGCCGGTACAGGGAGTCGATGCCGTGGATTTTCCCGGCAGGTTCGTCCCGCTCACGGCTGGCCAGGCGGGTAACCTCAGCTTCAAACGGCAGGAGCCGGTCCTCGATGGCCTTGCCCACTCCCCCGTAGCCCACCAGCAGCACGCGGCGGTCCGCGAGGCTGGGCCGCATGGAGCTGTCCCACGTGCCCGACGCCTGGTTCCGGGCGAAATCGGGAATCCCCCGCTGGCTGGCGATCATCATTCCCAAGGCGAGTTCCGCCGTCGACGTCTCGTGGACGCTGGCTGCGTTGGCGAAACGGCAACCGTCCGGCAGGACGGAAGCGACGCCGTCGTACCCGATGGACTGGCTCTGCACCAGCCGCACGTCGACGCCGTTGAGCGCGGCGAGCCCGGCAGGCTTGCCCATGTACGGCGGCACCAGAAGGTCCAGGCGTCCCTCAGGCGCGGTCCCCGAGAGGTCCCACTGGATGAATTCGACGCCGTCAACCGGCTCGAGTGCCGCAAGGAGGCGTTCATCGGGCAGGCTCACCCGCAGCGCCGTCACGCAGCCACCGTCCCATGCCCGATTGCCGCCATATCCACTGCGCGCATGGCGCCTCCCTGGTCCTGTTGCCCCGGCCCGGGCGACCGGAGCTTCCTCCCCTCCAACGTACCGGCAGGGCGGCCACATACGCCGCTTGGGTCCGTATGACGGCGCGTAACGCCGCCCGGCGTCATACGCCCATCGGCGCCGGGAATCCTGTAAATTTAAGGGAGGAATTGACCGGCCAGCGAGCCGTCTTCCACCTCTCCCCCTGAATGGATCCCCCCTCCCATGTCGTCCGCGATTTCCGCGCCGGAAAATACCCGTTTCCCGTACGCCCCGTTGCTGGTGCTGGCCACCATCGCCTTCACCGCCATCACCACCGAACTCCTGCCGTCCGGCCTGTTGCCCCAGATCAGTGCGGGCCTGGACGTGTCCGAGCCGGTGGCCGGCTATCTTGCCGCCGCCTACGCCGCGGTGATTGTGGTGACGGTGGTGCCGGCGGCCCGGCTGCTGGCCCGGATTCCCCGGCATACGCTGCTGGTGGCGCTGGTGCTGACGTTCGCGCTGAGCAACGCGATGGTGGCCCTGGCTCCGGATTTCACCGCAGCCATGGTGGCGCGGCTGATCGGCGGACTGGCGCACGGGCTGCTGTGGACCACCATGGCGCCGTTTGTCACCCGCGTGGTGCCGGCGGACAAAGTGGGCAAGGCCCTGGCCATCGTGTTCAGCGGCAACAGCCTGGGCCTGGCCATCGGCGCGCCCGTGGGCACGGCGCTGGGCACGCTGGTGGGCTGGCGGTCGGCGTTCCTGGTACTGGCCGGATTCGGCCTGCTCCTGACGGTGCTGGCGTTTTTCCTGCTGCCGCGGGTCCAGCGCATCCCGGATGCCGTCCGCCCCTCCCTCCGCAAGGCCATCGCCCAGCCCGGAGTGAAAGCCATTGCCATCGCCTGGCCGCTGCTGGTCCTGGCGCACTTCGCGCTGTTCACCTACATTGCCCCGTTCATCCGCGCAGCCGGTTTCCCCGACTACGCCATCAGCCTGTCCCTGACCGTCCTGGGGCTCGCCGGCCTGCTGGGCATCTGGATCGCCGGCCTCACCGTTGATTCGCGGCCGCGCCGTTCGTTGCTGATCACGACGGCGGCCATCGCCGTCTCGATGGCTTTCCTGCCGCTGGCGGTGGGCAACTTTGTGGTGGCCCTGATCCTCATGACCGTCTGGGGTGCCGGTATCGGCGCGATCGGGATCTACAACCAGTCCGCCATCCTGCGCGCCGGCGGCGAATACCAGGAGGCCGCCAACGGGCTCACCGTCCTGACCATCCAGCTGGGCATCACCATCGGTGCCCTGTACGGGTCGGCAGCGCTGGTGGCGGGCGGGCCGCTGCTGGTCCCGGTCGCCGCCGCCCTGCCGGTTGTGGTGGCGCTGGCCATCGCGTTCGGCGGGAAACGGCACGCGTACCCGGCCGGGCCGCGGGAGCGGTTGTGGCTGGATCCGCGGCCGGTCCAGGGCAGCGCCCGCGACGAGACGCAGGCACCTACCTCCTAGCCTCGGGCCCAGCCCGCTATCGTCTGCTACCTATCCCAGTACCGCGCAGACGTCGGTTATCCTCCCCTGGATCTCCAGGGAGGTGAAGGTACTCCTGTTGGCCAGCAAGTCGAAGGCGCTGCGGCCCTTGATGACGTAGCTGATGGGTCCTGCCGGCTTGTCATCAGGGAAAAGGATGATGAGGGCCGAGCCGCGGATGACGGAGCTGAAGGTCCCATCGGTGTTGGGGATGGTCACCTGGCTGGAGCCGCTGGAACGAACAAAATATGTTTTGTTGGTGGCGAGGTTGGTGAAGGTCAGGTCGTAGCCCCGGCCCGTGGTCAGCTCCCGTACTACGTCACCGTTCCGATCGAGCAGCTCCCTGACCCGTCCGGTGGCGCCGGAGGCCTCCACCCGCAGGTCGAAACCGGCGCAGGCGACACCGGCAGGAAAGTCGTAGGAGAAACTTTCTGCCATGGGAGTGCCCGGCTGCGGCGGAACCGCACCGGCCGCCGTCGGGATGGCTGCGAGTGCGGCGGCGAGCAGGGTGGTATGGGCAAAACGGCGTGCTGTGGTGGTTTTCATAACGGGCTCCGATTTTTACCGGCGGCCTTGCTGGCCGCAGTCAGATAACTGGCCGCGCCGCCGGACCGTCCAGCTGCAGAGCTGCGGGCGCTCAACGCCGGGATCCGTGTCCGGTCCTGGACACCCACCGGCAAAACAGTTCAACGTGTACGCGAGTGAGACTACTCAGAAGCTCCGCAGAGTCAACAATCACTTACTACACCCAACCCCTTGATAGGTGACCATATGGTCACCTATCCTGGGGAGTATGGATGATGTGTTCAAGGCACTCGCCGACCCCACCCGCAGGGATCTGCTCGATGCGCTGTTCCGCGAGGACGGGCAACCACTGGGGGCCCTCGAGTCGCACTTCACCATGACCCGTTTCGGGATCGCCAAGCACCTCCGCATCCTTGAGGGTGCGGGCCTGGTGGTGACCCGCCGTCGGGGGCGGGAAAAGCTGCATTTCCTCAACCCCGTTCCCATCCGGCTGGTCCACGACCGCTGGGTCAGCAAATTCGCTGCACCATGGGCAGCTGCCCTCAGCGACCTCAAATCCAGATTGGAAAGTCCCATGGAAAAAATCTTCGAAATCTACATCAAAACCACGCCGGAACGGCTGTGGGAAGCGATCACGGACAGCAATATCCGCAGCCAGTACCAGTTCGGCAACACCCTCGAAGCGGACTGGACGCCCGGCGGAAAATTTGTGATGTCGAACGGCGGCGCACGCCTTGGCGAGGGAGTGAACCTGGAGGTCGACCCGCCCCGCAGGCTGGTCCAGACCATGCAGGCCCTGTGGGGCGAGGACGTCAAGGCCGAGGGCTCCTCCACCATCACGTGGGAAATCGAGCCCGTCGGCGATTCCTGCCGCCTCATCGTCACCCACAGCGACCTCCGCGACGGCGCCAACGACCAGCTTTACGGCGGCTGGCCCATGATCCTCTCCGGCCTGAAAACGTGGCTGGAAACCGGGGAGAAACTCACCACGCCTGGGTCCCTGCTGTATACGTAACGGCCGACGGCGGTCAGCCGCGGCGGGTGCCGTCCCAGCCGCGGCGGCGCATCCTCCTGCCGGCCAGCATGTTCCAGCCTCCCAGCATCACACCAAGGAACACGGCCACCACACCGGCGAAGAACCAACCGTCACGGCCAAAGATCATCAGCGCCACACCGAGCAGGCCCAGCCCCTTGGCGGCAATGTCCAGATACAGCGTTGCCCTCGGGAAGTCCATGCTTCCACGGTAACCCCCCGGTGCCCGCCAAGGGGCTTGACCTTCGGTCAGTCAGTGCGTTGACGCCACAGCAGGGTCACGCCGAACGTGACCGCGCACAACACCAGCATGGCCAGCACCATCCGCGCCCAGCTGGCCTGGTCCACGCCGCCGCCGGCAAACACCCCGATCAGCACCGTGGCGGTAATGGCGCCCACGTACCGGCACGTCTGGAAGATCCCCGCGGCCACGCCCCGTTCCTGCGGCCGGGTGGATACAAACATGCCCTGGTTGGAGGCGATGCTGACGGTCCCGTACGGGATACCCATCAAAGCCGCCAGCACCACCACCACCGGGATGGCCAGGGTGCCGGTCAGCAGCCACTTCAGCCCGGCCACAGCGGAGAGGAGGACGACGCCGGCAATCAGCACCCGGCGCACGCCGAATTTCCCGATGGCCTTCACGGCCCAAGGTGTGGCCACCACGGACATGGTCGCCAGGGGCAGCATCAGCAGGCCCACGACGCCGGGTGCGTACCCGCCCGCTTCCTGCAGCAGCTGGGGCAGGCCAAAAAACACAAAGTAGTACACGCTGCTGAACACCGCGAAGCCCAGGTACACAAGCAGCAGGGGCTTGTTCCGGCCCAGCAGCCGGAGGTCCAGGAACGGCGGGCTGAAGCGGAGTTCGCGCCACGCAAAGAGGCCGGCGAGGGCTGTTCCGGCGGCCAGCATCCACCAGCGGTACCCGGGAGCAACGTTCAGGGCGGCCATCATCACCAGGAGCAGCGCACCGATGAAGGCCAGGATTCCGGGAAGGTCGGAGTCCCGCAGCAGCGAGGCCACGCTGCCGCGCTCGCGGACCTCATCCGCCGGCGCTGCCTGCCGCACCATCAGCAGGGCAGCCACAGCCAGCGGCACATTGATGAGGAACAACGCCTCCCAACCCACAAAACCCACCAGCAACCCGCCCACCACGGGCCCCACGGCCGCGGCGGACGTATTGGCCATCTGCAGCCTGCCCAATGGTTTGGCCGATTCGACCCTGGCCTGTTGGGCGATGGCGCCCACCATCACCACGGCGCTGGGATACGCGGTGGCGGTGCCCAGTGCCATCACTGCCCGGGCCACGCACAGCAGCGCGAAGTTCGGGGCCAGCGGCGCCAGCACGCAGGTGACGGCCACCAGCCCCATGCCGAGCATAAACATCCGCCGCGGCCCGAACCGGTCCGCGAGCCTGCCCATCACGGGCTGCCCGGCAGCCGATGCCAGGTAGAAGGAGGTGACCACCCAGGTCACCGCGGCCACATCCAAACCGAAGTCGGCGCGCAGCACCACCAAGGCCACAGCGATCATGGACGAGTTCAGCGGGTTCAGCGAGGCGCCCAGGCTGAGGCCGGCGAGGGCCAGGGAGGGCCGCGGTTTGTTGCTCACGGTAACAGTCTGGCAGGCAGGTCAGCAGGCGACGCGCAAAGTACCTTGCCGCTTTGCGCGTCGGGGGCTGACGATGCGCGTCCCGCTCAGACGCACGCCTGCGGATTGCCGTGCGGCAACGCCGTTCCGGCGATAAGCCACGCGGCCCCGTCCCAGACCACGGTGTAGGCGATGCGCCAGTCGGAGCATGTCTGGCCCGCCACCCCGTGCGCTGCGTCCTGCCGGGTCCTCAGGCTGACGTTGGCCACCAGGGAATCGCCGGTTCCGGTCACGTTCACCACGTCCAGCTTGGTCCAATATGAGGAACCGAGCCCTTTGCTCCACTCCGCCTCACCGCCGAAGCTGGCCCCCAGTTCCGGCGTGAACTGCTTGAAGGCAGCAGAATATGCGCCACGGTTGATTCCCTGGCCGTGCAGCAGCAGGGCCTGGCCGATGTTGGTCGCCTGATCGTGGTTGGAACTGATGGTCATGGGAAAAAAGCCGGAGTTCGGCGCCGGCGCGTTCCCGCACGTGACCGGCGCCCGCACCACCCCGCGAAGCTGCCATTCCGCGACTGCTTCCGCCGCCCTGGGGGCAGCGACCGCGTACGACATGCCCTCGGCGCCAACGGTCCCCGCGCTGATGATGCCCGTAACGAAACCCTGCTCATCCAGCAGGGGTCCGCCACTGTTTCCCGGGTTGATGGCTGCATCCGTCTGGATCATGTTTCCAATCCGTCCGCTGCCAAAGTTCACCTCACGGTCCAGGCCGCTCACAATCCCCCGGGTCAGGGTGAGTGGCTCCCCCAACGGGAAACCCAGGGCGGCGACATCGGTCCCGATGGGCGGCTGGGCCTCCTGGAACTGAAGTTGATGGCCCGCGACGGGCCTGTTGATCCTGACCAATGCCAGGTCCGCCAGTTCGTTGAACCCCAGGACAACTCCTTCGACGGAAGGCTCACCACCGAAGGCAATGCTGATGGCGGACGCATCATCCACCACGTGGGCAGCGGTGACCACCAGGTCCGGCGCAATCAGGAACCCTGTGCCCGTTGCACTGAATTCGCAGCCCGTCACACTGAACTGCCCGACGCCGGACCGCACTTCCGCCACGACAGCCGGCCAGCCCTTCGGCGTAATGGCGGTGGGGGTGGGCCTAGGAGTTGGCGTGACCGACAGCGTTGGGGTGGGGCTGACGGACGGCGTGGGGGTTGGTGTCAGTGTTGGCCCCTGCTGCCCGCCGGCTTCAGGAACCTGCGTGGGAGCCTGCGGGGACGGGCTGCTGCATCCAGCCAACAGCAGGCCGGCCACAGCCACACCGGCGGCCGACTGCCACAGTCTGGTTGGGGGGTTCTCATTCGCCATTGAAGTTGTCCTGACGTTCAGCCGGCGGCCGCAGGAAGCGGTTGCCTTCAAATTAGCCGGGACAGTTCTGGAACCCCAAGCATTTGGGGTACCCGATTGTTTACGGAGTGACTACTTGTCCGCCCGGGTCATCCGGGCGTGGGGGCTGCGAGCGCCGCGTCCAGGAACGCCAGATGCGCCGGCCTGACCGGAACGGCGCTCCCGGCAAACTCCGGATGTTTCACCAGGAACTTCTTGATGAACGGGCATACCGGCACGATGCCCAGGCCGGCCTCCACCGTGGCGGTGAGCGCTACGGTGGCGAGCTGGCCGGCGAGGCCCTGTCCGCCGTATTCCTCGTTGATTACCGTATGGTAGAAAATCCGCTGACCCTGCCCGTCGCCGTCGTAATCCCTGTAGACGGCCTTTCCGATCACATTTCCGGCATCCAGGATTTCGAAGCGGTCGCGATCAGGGCGGTGACGGACGGAGATGGCACTCACGGGGGCTCCTTCAGGGACAGGGTACGGGCGTGCTTTGAAAAGCGTAACCCGCCCCGGCCGGGAGTTATTTCCGTGACCCGGCGCTCCGCGGCGGCACGTGATGACGTCCGCCGCAATGAAAGGATAATGAGGTCGTAGTGGCCGCCTTCCGCCAGGGAGGTGAGTATCTTGACCGTGTGCACCTGGCCCCAGCCAACCGGTGACTTCCGTCCCGAATCCTTGTAGTGTCGGCAAACGGAGAACATCCTGCGACAGGGAGCGGAGAAATGGCAGTCAGCGACGACGAAGCCCAGGTTTTGGACCAGTGGAGCCACCGGTTGGCGCAGGCCCTGCAAATCCTTGACCTGAAGGTGGACCAGGCACTCCTGCTGGATCTGGCCCGCGAATCGGCCGGCTCGGTGATCCATGCGGCCGCCCCCGTCACCACGTTCCTGGTGGGCTATGCAGCCGGGCTGGACGCCGGTTCCGGCAGTGCCGGATCCCGCGAGGCCTCCGCTGCCGCAGTGGAAAAGGCCGCCCGCACTGCGTTCCAGCTCTGCAGCCAAGGGCACGACGGCGGCCCGGCCGCGGGCGGTTGGGCCGATACCGCGCAGTAGAGCGCTGCGCCCCTTGTAGGCCTGCGCGCATCTTCCGGGCTTCCGCATGCGCCGGACCTCCCGGCCGGTCCGGCGCGCCGCGAAGGCGCCCCCGACTTCCGTGCTGCCCCCGGAGCCGGCCTGGGTGGATCAACCCCCGCCTGGGTGAATCCTGACGCGGTAGTTGTCATCTGGGCCGTAACGTTGTGGGACCAGTTCAACGCCATCCGGAACTACCGCACGAATGGCTCCCTGGACAGCGTGTAGCGGCAGGATCCGATGCCTGGAACCCGCTAGCCGCCCGCCGTCGGCTCCTCTTCCAGCGCCGGTACCGGCTGCAGGCGCACGACGACGGCTTTGGACGCCGGCGTCTGGCTCCCCTCCGCCACAAAATCCAGCGGCACCAGGACGTTGGCTTCCGGGTAGTAGGCGGCGGCGCAGCCCTTTGCCGACGGGTATGACACCAGCCGGTAGTTGCGCAGCACACGTTCCACGTTGTCGGCATACACACCGTGGACGTCCACGTGCTGGCCGTCCGCGAGGCCCAACTCGGCGAGGTCGTCGGGATTTACAAACACCACATCGCGGCCTTTCCGGATCCCGCGGTACCGGTCGTTATGGCCGTAGATGGTGGTGTTGAACTGGTCGTGGGAACGCATGCTCTGCAGGATCAAGGTGCCCGCAGGACGCTCCACGTGTTCGAGTTCATTGACCGTGAGGATCGCCTTGCCGGTGGGCGTACTGAAGGTCCGGGAATCGCGGGGGCCGTTGGGCAAAACGAACCCGCCCTTCTGCCGGATCTTAGTGTTGTAGTCACTGCACCCTGCCACCACGTGGGAAATGTGGTCCCGGATCAGGTCGTAGTCCGCTTCAAATCCTGCCCAGTCCGCCGAGGTCCTGTCCCCCACCACCGCGGCGGCAAGCCGGCAGACAATGGCCACCTCGGACAGCAGCCCCGGCGCCACCGGTTCCACCACGCCGTGGGAGGCATGGACGGCGCACACGGTGTCCTCCACGGAGACGAACTGCGGCCCGGATTTTTGCAGGTCGATTTCCGTCCTGCCCAGCGTGGGAAGGATCAGCGCTTCGGCACCGGTGACCGTGTGCGACCGGTTGAGTTTGGTGGAGATCTGCACCGAGAGGGCAGTCTTTTCCATGGCGGCCTCAGCCGCGGCCGTGTCTGAAATGGCGCCCACGAAGTTGCCGCCCATGCCCACAAATACATCCACGCCGCCGTCGCGCATTTGCCGGACGGTTTCCACGGCGTCAAAGCCGTGCTTGCGGGGCGGGTCGAAGCTGAACTCCTCGCCCAGGGCGTCCAGGAAGGCCGGCGGCATCTGCTCCCAGATGCCCATGGTCCTGTCCCCCTGGACGTTGCTGTGCCCGCGGATGGGTGAGGCCCCCGCGCCGGGCTTGCCCATGTTGCCGCGGAGCAGCAGCAGGTTGATGATTTCCTTAATGGTGGCCACGCCTTTTTTCTGCTGCGTGATGCCCATGGCCCAGGTGATGATCACTTTGTCCGCGGCAAGGTACCGTGCGGCCAGTTCGTCGATGTCCGCAGCCTGCAGCCCGGTGGCGGCCAGGACGGCGGCTTCGTCCAGCCCGGCAAGGTGGGCCCGGAGTTCGGCCAGGCCCTCGCAGTGCTCCGCCAGGAATTTGTGGTCCAGGACGGTTCCGGGATGGGCGTCTTCCGCATCGAGCACCCGTTTGGACACCGCCTGCAGCAGGGCCATGTCCCCGCCGATCCGGATCTGCAGGAACTGGTCCGCCAGCTCCGTGCCGCGGCCAATGATGCCCTTGACCTTCTGTGGGTTTTTGTACCGCATCAGTCCAGCCTCCGGCAGCGGGTTCACTGCCACGATCCGGCAACCTGCCTCCTTGGCCTCCTCCAGTGCGGTGAGCATCCGCGGATGGTTGGTGCCCGGGTTCTGGCCCATCACGATGATCAGGTCCGCTTTTTCGAAGTCGCCATAGGAGACGGTGGCCTTGCCGATCCCAATGGTCTGGCCCATGGCCCAGCCCGAGGATTCGTGGCACATGTTGGAGCAGTCGGGCAGGTTGTTGGTGCCGTATGCGCGGATGAACAGCTGGTAAAGGAACGCGGCCTCGTTTGAGGTGCGGCCGCTGGTGTAAAAGGCTGCCCGGTCCGGGCTGGGCAGGCTTGCAAGCTTGTCCGCCACGATGGTGAAGGCCTGCTCCCAGCTGACGGGTGTGTAATGGTCCGCCCCGGCCTTTTTGTACACGGGCTCGGTAAGCCGGCCCTGCATGCCCAGCCAGTATTCGGAGCGTTGCCGCAGTTCACTGACGGGGTGCTCCGCCCAGAAGCCGCTGTGGACCAGGACGGGTGTGGCTTCCCACGTCACGGCCTTGGCACCGTTTTCGCAGAACTCGAACGTTTTGCGGTGGTCCGGGTCCGGCCAGGCGCAGCTCATGCAGTCGAACCCGTCTTTTTGGTTCAACGCCAGCAGGGTTTTCCGTGCCCGGTCCACGCCCATGTGTGTCAGGGCGGGCTGCATCGAGTGGTAGACACCCGGCACGCCCGCTGCCCAGGCCTTGGGGTGGCCGGTGACCTCGATGCCGGACTCGTCGGCTTCATTGACCTTCGGGTTTTCGCGCTTCACGCTGCATGCTCCTTGGCTTGGTCCGGCCGCCGCCCTTCCGGACACCGCGGTTCCCTCCACAGTTGTTCAGGGTGTCCGGGAAGTCAAGGAAGCATGGGCCTGCGGGCCTGGGGCCGGTTAAGCTGGCCGCCGCCGATTTTTCCCTGCTCCGACTGCACGCCGGGCAGCTGGCCGGCATGGCCGCACTGACCGATGGCAGGGATGTCCTCGCCGTGATGCCCACTGGCTACGGAAAGTCGGCCATCCACCAGGTGGCGGCCCGGTACCTGCACAACACCACGGGACGTCCCGCCGTCGTCATTTCCCCGGTCATCGCCCTGCAGGAGGATCAGCTTGACGGGCTGTCGGCGGACCTTGGTGCGGACTGCGCTGCGGGCGGGGCGGCTCCTGTGTCGTCCCTGGCGTTAGGAGCCGTCCCGGACGGCCCCGAGGGTGGAACGGCTGAAGCGGATGTCCCGGAACGTGGCCCAGGTTCCCTGCCCCGCCGGTGACTGCGCCACGAAGCCCACCCGGACCGGTTCTGCCGCGGGCCGGCCCAGCCGGAAGTAGCGCACCATGTTCCAGTTCTGGGCGTCGGTGGATGCGTGCAGGGCGAAGGCCGCCCCGAACCGGCTGATCCGCAGGTACGTCCCAGTGGAGTCGATGGGCCAGCTGTCGCAGTCATCCGATGCGCCGTCACGGGTTACCACTGACACCACACGGGTCATGCCGGAAGGGTCACGCTCGGCGCAGGCCTTGAACCAGGTGTCGTCGTCGAACCAGCCCAGCAGGACCCCGGAATCGAAATCGGTGGCGAAGCCTGCAGCCACGTGGGCCTGCAGCTGGAAGTCACCCTGGACGGGAGCCGTCCAGCGCTCGGCGTCCGGCCGTGGGTCCGACGCCCCTTTCGGATCAAGGAAAAGATCAGCACCGGGGGCTGCGGTCAGCCGGACTTCACCGCCGACGACGACGGGCGCCACGGGTGCAGCGGCGCCGGCAGCTTCGAGGGGGAAGGGCAGTCCGGGCACTGCAAGGGATCGGATGGGCAACGGGGCGACCTTCTTTCGTGGACGTGCCGGGAACCCGGGCGGTCCGGCTTGTGGCGTTGCTCGGGATAATACCGTCCAGACCCGCTTCGGCCGTCAGGCCGGATGCTGAACGGTACCCTTGGACCAGCAAAGACGGCCCGCTGGATCCCCCCGGCCGGGCCGAGCGTGTACGGCGACGAAAGGCCCACAGCATGGAAGTAGCCCCATTTGTCTGGATTTTAACCATTGTGGGAATCGTCGGTTTGCTGGCCTTCGATTTCTTCTTCCACGTGCGCAAGGCCCACACCCCCACGCTCAAGGAATCGGCCCTCTGGTCCGGCATCTACGTGGGCATCGCGGTGCTGTTCGGCCTCGGCGTCCTCTGGTTCGGCGGGCCCACCATGGGCACGGAATATTTCGCCGGCTACGTCACGGAGAAGGCCCTGTCCGTGGACAACCTCTTTGTGTTCCTCATCATCATGGCCAGCTTCAAGGTGCCCCGCGCGGACCAGCAGAAGGTGCTGCTGTTCGGAATTGTCTTCTCCCTGATCGCGCGGACCGGGTTCATTTTCCTGGGCGCCGCCCTCATCAACAGCTTCGCCTGGGTGTTTTACCTCTTCGGCCTGATCCTGCTGATCACCGCCGGCAACCTGCTCAAGCCCAGCAACCACGACGACGATTCCGACTCCTTTATTGTGCGGATGGCCAAGAAGTTCCTGCCGGCGTCGGAACACTACGACGGCGACAAGCTGTTCACCATGGAGAACGGCAAAAAGGTCCTCACGCCCATGCTGCTGGTAATGATCGCGATCGGTGCCACGGACATCCTGTTTGCCCTCGACTCCATCCCCGCGATCTTCGGCCTCACCCAGAATGTGTTCATTGTCTTTACGGCCACCGCGTTCTCCCTGATGGGCCTCCGGCAGCTGTTTTTCCTCATCGATGGCCTGCTGGACCGCCTCATTTTCCTCTCCTACGGCCTGGCCACCATCCTCGGATTCATCGGCGTCAAGCTCATCCTGCACGCCCTCCACGAGAACAACGTGCCGTTCATCAACGATGGCGAGCCGGTGAACGTGGTGGAGTTCAGCACCGGCCTGTCCCTGTCCGTGATCCTGGGCGTCCTGGTCATCACCATCCTGGCGTCCATCTTCAGCCCCAAGGGCAAGGCCAAAAACGCTGTTTCCGGTGCCAAGCGCCACGCCACCGAATACCTGGACCTCAACTACGAGACCAACATGGGCGAGCGCGACAAGATCTTCGCCAAGATGTGCCGCGAGGAACAGCAGATCCGCAGCCTTCCGGAGAAGTACAAGCGCCTCATCCGGAACGAGACCGAGTTCATTGCCCTGATCAAGAAGGCCCACGCCGAGCATGACGAAGCCCAGGTGCGGGCCGGTATCAAGTAATTCCCCCACGTGTACGACGCCGGCCGGTTCCCTTTCGGGGGACCGGCCGGTTTTGTTGGCCTGCTGGAGTTGCTGGGGCTGCCGCTTTGTTGGGGCTGCTGGAGTTGCTGGGGCTGCCGGGGTCAGTCCAGTTCGAAGAAGGCCGGGGCCTGGGACCGCTGGGTCCGGGCGGCCTGCGGGTTGAGGTCTGCGCTCCAGGCAGGGTAGACGCGGAAGCCGCGTTTGCCCGGGTGCCCTGCGGATGAGGTGATGCCGAGACGCTCCAGCTGGTCAGCGGTGAAACGGAATCCGCCTCGCCGCCCGCCGTCGTCGACAAGCACCAGCAGCCCGTCCTGCGCGTCCGCAGGGAACGGTGCTGTGCTGCCGTCCGCTGCCCTGCGCCAAAAGGCCAGGAAGGCACCCGGTTTCCGTGGTGTGATGCGCGCGGTCCGGACCCGCCAGCGCTGGTCCCCCAGCTGGGCCACCGCTCCCTCGTAATCCTCGTTGGTAGCGTCGCCACCAACGGACCAGGGGATACCGGCGGGCGCCAGGACATCCCGGGCATACCGTTCGAAGGCAGGTTCCGTCACCGGACCGAGCCTACCCGCGCCATCGCCGGCCGGGCTGCCTGCTCAACGGACGGCGTCGTCCAGCAGTTGCCGGAACTGCGCCTCGGTATCCAGCCGGAGCTTCTTGCCGTCGAGGAAAAACGTGGGCGTTCCGGTGACGCCCAGCGCTTTGCCGTCGGCAATGTCCTGTTCCACCCGCTGCCGCGTTGCGTCGGAGGCAACCGCGGCGTCATAGGCGGCGAGGTCCATGCCCAGCTCCTGCGCGTACGTCCGGAACTGCTGAGCCTTTGACTCGCTGCTTTCACCCCATTGGGGCTGCGTCTCGAACAGCCGGTCCGCCATCTCCTGGTACTTGCCCTGCTGGGCGGCGGCCTCCACCGCGAGGGCCGAGGTGACCGAGTTCCGGTGCCCGGCCAGCGGGTAGTAGCGGTGGACGAAAGTGATCCGGTCCCCGTATTCAGCCTTCAGGCTCTCGATCAGGGGAATGGCGCCCCGGCACGCTTCGCATTCGAAGTCCAGGAACTCCACCAGCTGCGCCTTCTCCTCCATGGGAGCGGTGAGCCGGTGGCTGTCAGCGCGCACCACCTGCGCGGCAGCAGCCGGCTGGACGTCGCGGGCCTGGCTTTGGCCGGCCATAACGAAATACCACGTCACGCCGGCAACCACCACTGCCGCCAGCACCACCCAGATCGCGGCCCGGACCCGTCGGGCCAGGCCGGAGGCGTTGGTGTGGTCAGCGCTGGTTTCCGTCATGGGACCAGCCTCCCAGAGCCGACCCGGATCCAGCGATTCGGGGCGCGTCACCCTATCCCCCGCCGTGCCCAACTGACTCGCAGTTGTTGTCGTTTTGGGGGCTCAAAACGACAACAACTGCGAGTCAGTTGGGTGGGGGCACCTGGCCGAGCGCCGCAACGTGGCCCGGCTGGCTTAACCCGCCGTTTTGTCGGCCCCCGTTGCTAGGTTTGTTCCAGGGCCGGAGGAACAGTCCCCCGGCCCTGCAACTCCTGGGGAGGCCCCATGTTTCTGCTTGAGCCTGATGACGCCGGATCGGCGCCGGACCTGGTGTTTTCCGCCACGGATCTGGTGGCTGCCAGCGAATGTGAGTACCGCACGCTGCGCGTCCTCGACGAGAAACTGGGCCGCGCCGAAAAAGCCGTGTTCCCCGCCGACGAGATGCAGGCCAGGGCAGGCGCGCTGGGCGACCGCCACGAGCAGACAGTGTTGGATAGCCTGACCGCAAGGTACGGGACCTGGGACCCCAACCGTGCAACCGGCGTCTATTCCCTGGAGCGGGGCCCGAACCTTCGCGGCGAACTCCAGGCCCGGCATGCCGAGACCGAACTTGCCCTCAGGTCCGGGGCGGATGTGGTGTTCCAGGCAACCTTTTTCGACGGCGAGTTCCTGGGCTACGCGGATTTCCTGGTCAACGAGGCCGCAGGAACGGGCAAGGCCGGGCGGTATGAGGTCTGGGACACCAAGCTGGCCCGGCATGCCAAGGTGGGGGCCCTCCTGCAGCTGGCTGCCTACGGAGACCAGCTGCTGGGCATGGGACTTGCCCCCTCCCCCGTCGTCACCCTGGTGCTGGGCACCCGGGTGGGTTCGGACTGGCTTCGCAGCAGCCACTCGCTGCCGGACCTGCTGCCCGTCTTCCGCGAACGACGGCGGCGCTTCCGCGAACTGACTGCCCGGCATCGGGCGGGCACCGACACCGTTCGTTGGCAGCAGGCCGGCGTCGTCCATTGCGGGCGGTGCGACTACTGCGCGGAGCAGGTCCAGGCGCATCGGGACCTGCTGATGGTGGCGGGCATGAGCGTGGTCAGGCGCAGGAAGCTGAATGCGGAAGGCATCGCCACCGTCGACCAGCTCGCTGCGATGCCCGCGGCCGCTGCGTCCGGTTCCGTGGCACGGCTGCGGGCCCAGGCCAGGATGCAGCTGGGACTGGACGCCCCGGCGGGTTCCAGGACGTACACCAAGGACGGCGACGCGCACACGGTGTCCTATTCCGTGCTGCCGGAGCACACCATCGGGACCGTGCCACCTCCCAGCCCCGGGGACATCTTCTTCGACTTCGAGGGCGATCCCCTCTGGCAGGACCCCGCCACCGGCGTCTGGGGCATCGAGTACCTCTTCGGCGTGATCGAAGCTCCCCCTGCAGGCGCTGATCCGGTGTTCCGCCCGTTCTGGGCACACTCGCGGTCCGGGGAACGGAAGGCCTTCCTTGAGTTCCTGGCATACGTGGAAGAGCGCCGGTCCCGCTACCCGGACATGCACGTCTACCACTACGCGGCGTACGAAAAAACTGCCCTCCGGCACTTGTCCCTGGCCCACCAGGCCGGCGAAGACACTGTGGACGGCTGGCTTCGGGATGGGCTCCTGGTGGACCTCTACGCAACCGTCCGGCATTCGCTGCGGATTTCCGAGCCGTCCTACTCCATCAAAAAGCTCGAGCCGCTGTACATGGGCGACAATCTCCGCTCCGGGGACGTGAAGGACGCCGGCGCATCGGTGGTGGCCTACGCCGCCTACTGCGCAAAACGGGATGCCGGCCACCCGGACGAAGCCGCCACGGTGTTGGCGTCCATCTCGGACTACAACCAGTACGACTGCCTCTCCACCCTTCGGCTGCGCGACTGGCTCCTGGCCGTGGGGGCGACTGCCGACGGCGGCACGCTTTCCGGGGCAGCCACCGGGCACGCTGCGGCCTCGCGCGCGGTATCCGAACGGCCGGCAGCCACGGATGGGCCGGACACGGATGGGCCGGAAGAGAGCGCGGAGGAAGCCAGGCTGCGCGCCTACCTCGCGGACCTGCCGGACAACCGGCCGTGGACGGACGACGAACGGGCCATCGCCATGGTGGCCGCCGCCACCGGCTACCACCGGCGGGAACGCAAGCAGTTCTGGTGGCAGCACTTCGACCGGGTGGAAGCACCGGTGGATGCGTGGTCCGACCAACGGAACGTGTTTGTAGTGGCCTCTGCCGAAATATTGTCGGACTGGGCGCTGGCCAAACCCCGGGAACGGATGCGCACCCGGGTCCTGAAGCTGCGGGGCACCATGACCGAAGGTTCGGATTTCCGGGCAGGCTCGGCCTGGTGCCGGCTGTACAACGATCCTGCCCCGGACGGCATGGCCGCACCCGACTCGGCCCCGCTGGCCAAGGCCTTCACCTTCGGGACCAGGATCCTCGAACTGGAACCGGCGCCGGACAATCCGGCCCACACGGTGATCACCATCGCCGAGCGCGAAACGGCCAAGGTGCCTGCCTATCCGCACTTTCCGGTGGCACTCACCGAGGACCAGCCCTTGGCCACCGTCAGCATCGAGGCCGCCATCGCCACCATCGCCCGGAGCGTGGGGGCAGCGGTACCGGCGATCCCCGCCCAACCTGGGCTGGACATCCTGCGCAAACTGCCGCCACGCTTCGTCAGCCTCCCGGGGCCAGTGGAGGTCCGCAACGGCCCCGACGGTGCCGCCGACTACGCCACAGCCATGGTGGAGTCGCTGCTGGATCTGGACCGCTCCTACCTCGCCGTCCAGGGCCCGCCGGGTACCGGCAAAACCTTCGTGGGGGCTCATGTCATCGGCCGGCTGGTGGCGGCCGGCTGGAAGATCGGCGTGGTGGGACAATCCCACAACGTGGTGGAAAACCTGCTGTGCCGGGCCATCGACACCGGCGGCGTGGACGCTGCCGTGGTGGCCAAGAAGCTCGCAGCCCCGCACCCTGTCCCCTGGACCCTGACGGGCGACGGCGATGTCTCCCAACTTCTTGCCGCTCCCGGCGGCTGCCTGGTGGGCGGCACCGCGTGGACCATGACCGGCAAGGAAGTGCCGGCGGGTTCCCTGGACCTGCTGGTTATCGACGAAGCCGGGCAGTTCTCACTTGCCAACACCTTGGCCGTGTCCATTGCAGCCACCCGGCTGCTCCTCCTGGGTGACCCTCAGCAGTTGCCGCAGGTGACCCAAGGAGCCCACCCCGAGCCGGTGGACGAGTCAGCCCTGGGCTGGCTCGCCGCCGGGCATGCAACGCTGCCGGCCAACCTGGGCTACTTCCTTGCCGACAGCTGGCGGATGCACCCGGAGCTGTGCCGGGCAGTCTCTCGCCTGAGCTATGACGGGAAACTGCACTCGGCCCCTGCTGCACTGGGCCGGGACCTTGCGGGGCTGCCGCCGGGAGTGGAAACAGTTTTTGTGGACCACAGCGGCAACACCACCAGTTCGGCGGAGGAAGCAGCCGAAATTGTCCGCCAGGCGCATCGGCACCTCGGGCTCAAGTGGACCCCTGCCGCGGACGCCGGCCCCAGGCCGCTGGTGCAGGAGGACCTGCTGGTGGTGGCTGCCTACAACGCCCAGGTCCATCTGGTCCGGAAGCATCTTGAGGATGCAGGGCTGCCGGCTGTCCGGGTGGGTACCGTGGACAAGTTCCAGGGCCAGGAGGCGCCTGTGGTGCTGGTGAGCATGGCGTGTTCGGCCGTGGCGGAGGCGCCGCGCGGTGCCGAGTTCCTGCTGAACCGGAACCGCATCAATGTGGCAGTCTCGCGCGGGCAATGGCGGGCTGTTGTGGTCCGGTCGCCGGAACTCACCAACTACATGCCGCACCGGCCGGCTGCCCTGGAGGAGCTGGGCGCGTTCATCGGCCTCAGCCCGCGGGAGGGCGCCCAGCTGTACCGGCCCGATCAGTAAGCGCGAAACCGGCTGAATGTTCCCGCAGCCGCCGTGATGGCATCCTCCACCCGCTCCACCTTCCCGGGGGCGCGACCGGATGTGAGCCAGGCCAAAAGCTTCCGCACCTGGGCCTCCGGCCCTTCGGCCACCACGGCAACGGAACCGTCGTCGAGATTCCGCGCTTCGCCGGTGAGCCCCAACTCCTCGGCCTGGCCCATGGTCCGGTAGCGGAAGCCCACACCCTGGACCACGCCAAACACCCGGGCGTCCAGCCGGATGTTCCCCGGGCCGGGGCCTGCGTTGCCGGCCATGGCGGTCCTTCTTTCAGGTCTCTGCCCGCCCCTCAGCCAGGCAGCGCTGGTGCCGCGTTGCGGCGGAACCGCTGCTGCCTGGGGGCGACAGGTCAGTTGATGGTGATGTCGCGGGTGCTGTGGTTGTACCGGAAGCTGACAGTTCCGCCGTTGTGGTGCAGCTCGTGGTTGGGGCCATCGAAAGCGCCATACGCGCCGTAGTTCTCTTCCCAGGACCGGTTCAGGGCGATCTTGAAGGTGTAGAAACCGGCCGGCAGTTCGACACTCTTTTTCCACAGCTGGTCCAAGAAGTCGAATTCCATCTGCGCTTCGTCATACTGCGGGGCCCAGTTTTCGGGGGCGCCCAGGATGGTGTTGAAGTCGCCGGCAACGGCCACGGCTTCAGGCTGGGGGTGGGTTTCGACGTCCGGGCCTTCAAAGGGCTCGACGGCGGCAGGCGCCACCGCTTCGGCCTTCGCCTTGGCAGGTGACTTGCGCGTGCGGACAGCCTTGACCACGGGCTCGACAGCGTCCTCGATGACCTTTGCAGCCTTCTCAACGACCTCAGCCGCTTTTTTGGCCGGGGTGCGCTTGGTGGGTTTTTTAACGGGCTCGGCAACTGCTTCTGCTGCGGTGGTCCGGCGGACGAATCCTGCCGGCGCGGCGGGAACCGGTGTTCCGGCCGGAACGGGAGCGCCGGCGTCGAGCGCTGTAGCGAAGGTCAGGGCGTCCGGGTACGCAACGGTGGCGCGCATGCCGTCATCGGTGATGGTCCAGCCGGAGCGGCCCTTGACCAGCCAGCCGGCCTTGACCAGCTTGGCCGTGGCAGACGTGAGCGTCTTGTGCCCGCGGGGAATGCCGCCGCTGAGAAGCTCACCTTCGTGATCGTTGAACGGTACGCGTGCCGTCGCTTCAGCGAGGACCTGGCCCGCGTTCAGCACATCACCGGACCACACACCTTCGGTGAGGACGTCCAACACGGTCTTGAGTCGAAGGAAGGTGTTTTCTGCAGTGGACGTGGCCATGGTTCCCCTTGTATAAAAGCGATCGGTCTCTGGCATTTTGCCAACAGCCCGTTACATCTCGCGACTTAAATTGGTTAATTCTGCGTGTCGTGACCGACTGTTAAGCCCAAATAGCGTCAAGTGAGGCGGAGGTCTCGGTATGGGGCCGGCTGCAGGACCCCGGAGTGCCGGAACGGATGCCGCCCCGCAGTCCCAGGACACACCTGTGGCACCAAGTTTAGCGGGATGCAGGCACGCTCAAGGCCAGCCCCGAAGCGCCGTGTCCCACCTGTCACACGGCGCTACTTCCATCCCATTCGGCGGCTGCGGTGACGCCGGAAAACCCTGGACTACGGGTGCGGGACTTCTCCCCCATTGAGCTCTTCCAGAAGTTCCGCTTTCCGCTCCTCGGAAGCGAACGAGGAATGGATGGAGTTCGCTGCCAGCCGGGCCTTGTCGAATTCGGATAGTGCGAAGACGGCTTCAAGCTGGGCAAAGTTGTCGTCCACGTAGCCACCGAAGTACGCGGGATCGTCCGAGTTCACCGAGACGTTCAGGCCTGCGGCCAGCATGGCCGGCAACGGATGGTCAGCCAGCGTATCCACGGCGCGGAGCCGGACGTTGGACAGCGGGCACACCGTCAACGGGATGCGGCCATCCACCAGGCGCTCCACCAGGTCCGGATCATCCATGCAGCGGATGCCATGGTCAATGCGCTCCACTCCCAGCACGTCCAGCGCCTCGATGATGTACGACGCCGGGCCCTCCTCGCCTGCGTGGGCCGTCAGCCGAAGGCCCGCTTCGCGCGCCTTCGCGTAGAGCCGCTCGAACTTGGCTGGCGGGTTTCCCACTTCGGCGGAGTCCAGGCCGATGGCGGCAATCGGCGCACCCATCGCCAGCAGGTTGTCCAGGACCTCCAGGGCGGATTCCTCGGACAGGTCACGCAGGAAGGCGGCAATCAGCAGGGTGGAGACACCGAAGTCCTGCTCCGAGGTGGCGAGGACAGACGCGACACCGTTGACACAGGTTTCGAGCGCGACGCCGCGCGAGAGGTGCGCCTGCGGATCCATCATGATCTCGGCATGCCGCACACCGGCGGCCGCAGCACGCTCCAGGTAAGCGCGGGTCATGTCCGCAAAGTCCTGTTCGGTCCGCAGCACGGCCATGTTCGCGTAGTACAGGTCAAGGAAGGACTGCAGGTCCGTGAATTCGTAGCGTTCGCGGAGCTCGTCCAGGCCCGAATAGGGCAACTCGAGGCCATTGCGTTCAGCCAGGGCAAAGATCAGTTCAGGTTGGAGGGTGCCCTCAATGTGCAGGTGCAGTTCCGCGACGGGGAGGAGGCGGGCCGGGACCAGGACGTCGGATTCGGTTTCTTCGGTTCCGGGCATGGCGGTACCAGCCGCAAAGTTTTCCATCCGGTCAGGATATTGCACCCGCGCCGTTCGCGCCCGTCCGGGAGGAGGACCACCAGCAAACACTCAGGATCGGTCTCGATTTGATAACGCCCAGGTGATGTCCTAGCGTGAAATGCATGCCCGCACGGCGGGCGAATGAGTGCCCGGTGCTGCCTACACCAGAACTGCCCAGCGGCAGCAACCGATAATTGACCTCTATTCGTCAAGAGGCGGGCAGTGGCGCGACAACCTCCGGGGACGGAGCCAGCGCTGGTGGGCCTTCAGGAGCATTACCACCATGAACAACACAGCATTCCGTACTGCCGCGCGCCGTGGACTCACTGTCGCCGCCATCTCCGCAGCGGGCCTGGCCCTTTCCACCACAGCCGCAAACGCCAGCGAACCTGCCTCCACGTGGGACTCCCTCGCGCAGTGTGAGAGCGGCGGCAACTGGGCCACCAATACCGGCAATGGCTACACCGGCGGGCTGCAGTTCAGCGCCGGCACCTGGGCCGCGTACGGCGGCACGGGCAGTGCTGCCGACGCCAGCCGCGAGCAGCAAATTGCCGTCGCCGAGAAGGTCCAGGCTGCACAGGGTTGGGGCGCATGGCCGTCCTGCTCATCCCAACTGGGCCTGAGCGGCGGAGCGCCGGCCGCACCGGCACAGGCAGCTCCCGTCCAGACTGCACCGGTACAGGCAGCTCCCGTTCAGGCGGCTCCGGCACAGGCAGCACCTGTTCAGGCTGCCCCCGTTCAGCCGCAGAGCATCCCGGCCCAGGCGGCTCCCGCACAGGCTCCTGTTGCCGAGGCGCCGGCGCGCCACGCCACGCCGGTTGCCTTGAGCGGCGAGACCTACACCCTTGAAGCCGGCGACACCCTGAGCATCGTGGCCGGCAAGCTCGGCATCGAAGGGGGCTGGCAGCACCTCGCAGACGCCAACCTCGACACGGTGTCCGACCCGAACCTGGTGTTCGCAGGCCAGGTCCTGCAACTCCCTGCCTGACAGCAACGCCTCTGGTGAAGCCCGTTCAGACCCCGGTGGCGCAGCCAGTCCTCTCTGAGGTGCCGACCTCTTTGAAGCTGCTGACTTGGCGGCCCTGACGTGGCGCCCCGGCCCTGGCACAACATCCAGCCTGTAAAGGCTCCCCAAACAGGTCGGCGATAGACAAATTCCGTTGACCGCAAACGACGCCGGCACAACCCCGCAAGGGGCGTGCCGGCGTCGTTCTTTAATGCTGTCTACCCATACTCACGGCGTCCTACCCTGGTGGACGTCCCGGGCCGACGCGGGGGATGCCGGTTGCGGCAGCGGGCTCAGGCGGCAGGCAACTCCCTGACAATGCGCACTTTCCAGGCAGCGTCGTCGCTCGTGTCCAGCAGTGCCACGGTGCCGTGCGCCAGGTTCAGCGCCACCCGCTTGGCGGCCAGCAGCTCCAGGTAGAGGTGCTCATTCATCCTGCTGGGCGTGTCGATCATGTACTTCACAGCGTCGCGGACCTTGCGGTAGTTGGCGCTGCGTTCCCGGTGCAGGTGCATGGCCAGCGCCGCCTCCTGCTCCAGCCGCGGCTCATGCTTGTTGATGAGGCTGACCGCTGCGTGGACCGCGACCACCAGGGTGAGGGACACGCCGTAGATCCACCAGCCGCTGGACAGCAGGAACAGGGGCAGGTTGGCGATGGCCACCACGGCGATGATGACGCGCAGCGCGGCGATCCGGCGCACCGTCCGTGCAACGGCCGCCATGCCCGCCAGGAACCCATTCTGCTCCGTACGGGCGGCCGAAGGATCGATGATGAACTCGTCCAGGACCAGGATGCCATTGGCCTCCGGGGGAAGCATCTGCCCGTAGCGCGGCAGCATTTGGGCGGTGCTTGGGGCAGGAGTTACAGGTGTTATTGTCATGATTAGCTTCCAGGACGCCGGGGTGTTGCGGGTATCTTAGTGTGCGGCGGCACCTCCGGTATGCATGGGTCCACATTGTGAACACCTTGTCTGTGGAGGTGTGGTCTTCGGCACTGCAATTGGCACATCCGGCCGCTGCCGTCAGACTGAATGGATGCAAACCTTCCTTCCGTACCCCGATTTCCGGCAAAGCGCCGCAGCACTGGACACCGCCCGGCTGGGCAAGCAGCGTGTCGAGGCGCTTCAGACGCTCCGCGCCCTGGTCATTCCCGGATACGGCTGGCAGACCCATCCGGCCGTCCGGATGTGGATGGGCCACGTTCCGGCCCTGACACTTTACGGCCTGGCCATGGTGGATGAGTGGGCCAAACGTGGCCACCCTGACAACACCCGGGCAAACATCACAGAGTTCGCCCCCCAGGCCGCACACCCTGATTATGTGGAGAAGATCGCCATGCCCTGGTGGCTGGGCGACGCCGATTTCCACCTGAGCCACCGCTCCAAGCTGGCGCGCAAGGAACCCAAGTTTTACTCCTCCGTTTTCACGGATGCGGTCCCGGACATGGATTACATCTGGCCGCTGCCCAAGCACGAATTCCTGCCGCAGGAACCGGAGGGCGATATTCTTTGGATCCTTCGGGACCCGCACGAGACCATCGATCCGCAGACGCTCGACACCGTCGCTCTTCCGCTGCCCCGGGCTGCTGCTGCGGCAGCCGCCGCAGCAGCAGGTGGGGACGACTACTCCCCCGTCTATGTGGAGGACGGCTCGCGCCGCCCGTCACGCCAGCCGCGGAAGGCACCACCAAAGCAGAAGGTGAAGAAGCCCACCCGCAAGCGGGCTGAGCAGGAAGCTGCGTTCAACACATTCCCCGGCAGGACTCCGGTGGCCGTCCCGTTCGAGGACGGCACCAAGTTTGCTGTGGGTGAAGTAGTGGGCCGCCCCATCACTCTGGCGGATGGCCGGTTTGGCCGGAACTTCACCGTCAACGAAATCATCGACCGGTCAGCCTTCGCCAACCCGGCGCTCCTGCAGGACCCGCGCGTCCTGTTCCCGGTGGAGGCTCCGTAACCGGTGACCATCCTTTTGGCCGGGTGCGGCGATCTCGGAACCGAAGCGGGCCTGCGGTTCGCCGCGCTCGGCCACCGCGTGGTGGGCTGGCGCCGGACACCCGGCAAACTTCCAGCCGCCATCGAAGGTGTTGCGGCTGACCTATCGGCTCCGGGCCTGCCCTCAGTGCCGGCAAATACCACCGTCGTCGTAATTGCCGTCGCTGCCGACTCGCCAACAGAGGACGCATACCGCGCCGCCTATCTGGGCGGTGTGGCGAACGTGCTTGACGCGCTGGAGCGCGACGGCGTCCGGCCGGCCCGGGTGCTTTTTGTATCCTCCACTGCCGTCTACGGTGACGCGGGTGGTGGTTGGGTGGACGAATCCACGCCAACGGCGCCCGGTGGGTTCTCCGGCCGGATCCTCGTCGAAGCCGAGGAACTGCTCAGGACGCGGCTAGCGGGGACGGGCACGGCTCCTGTATCACTGCGGCTGGGCGGTATTTACGGCCCGGGTCGAACGCGGTTGATCGACCAGGTCCGAAGCGGCGCGGCAGTGATTCCCCAAGAGGTCCGCTATACCAACCGGATCCACCGTGACGATGCGGCGGCTGCAGTGGTCCATTTGGCCACCATGGCCGCTGAGCCTGGTCCTGTTTACGTGGGCGTGGATGACGACCCTGCAGATTTGGGGAGTGTCCTCTGCTTCCTGGCAACTCACCTCGGCCTGCCCGAACCTGCAGTGGGCGACGCGGGGCCGGCCCGCGGCGGAAACAAGCGCTGCAGCAACCATCTGCTGCGGGGCAGCGGCATGGAGTTTGCGTTCCCCTCGTTCCGCGAAGGCTACCGCGAGGTCCTTACGGGGAGCGGCGTCCGGCACCCGTAGCCGAGCTTCTGGTTGTTCTGGTTTCTTCGCCTATTTCGAGGTCAAAGTTATCCACATACGAAAACTTTGGGGAGAAACTTTAACCCGCGCTTGGGAAAATTGATGTATGGAAGCCCAAGGAGAATGGCCAGGCGAGATTGGCGGCACCGCCCAGCTGCTCCCGCTTGCTCCCCGGGCTGAAGACTTCCGCCACGGCCCGCACGACGCCGGCACTCCCCTGGCAAGTCCCGTCACGCCCCGCCCGTTCCCGGCCAGGTCCCCGGAGACTGCGCGGGGCGGCTTTCCCCTGCTCCCCTACTCAGAGATGACGCCTCCTGGCCGGGCTTTCGGGTCAGGGGCTACGGCTGGGTCTGAGCCTGCACCCTGGCCCGGGACTGAAGCTGAGACTGCGCCGGGTGCCTGGTCCGAGGTTCGTCCCTCGCCCCCGCCCGCGGCCCCGGCTAAGGAAGAGGCTTGGCCTGCACCCGCGGCACGCGAACGCATGGCTGGATCGTGGTCTGGTCCCCCGCCCGCGGCCCCGGCTGAGGAAGAGGCCTGGGCTGCGCTGGCGCCCACGGCTCGGGCACGTGCGGCTGGATCGTGGTCTGGTCCCCCGCCCGCGGCCCCGGCTGAGGAAGAGGCCTGGGCTGCGCCGGCGCCCACGGCACGGGCACGTGCGGCTCAACTCTGGCGTGATCCCGCGTCCGGGTCTGTGCCTAACAGTGAGGCTGAGCGCTGGGCTCGACAAAGTGACGCTACTGGTTTTGCCAACGAATTGGCGCGGCTTGGCCAAGTGCTCGCCGCAGCAGCGGGCGCGGCTCCCGAAGCACTCGCTACTGTGGGCTTTGCAACTGCAGCCGATGTGGCCGGAAGCATCGAAAGCCTCTCGCGGACCGTTGAGTATCTCCAACTACTCGCCGCCGATGCGGTGGATCGGACACGCACCGCGGCCGTTGCAGCAGCCCGCGACAGCCTTGGCGCCTCAGGCAAAGCAGGGTGGGTGACGGGCTGGGACGCCAAAGGTGTTGAAACGCTCAACGAAACAGACGCGGGCTGGCCGCGGGCGGTTGTACCGTCCCCGAATGACGACGGCACCAGAAACACCGCGGAGTTCCTTCGCGTGCGGCTCCGGATCTCCGTCAGGGAAGCCCGGCGCCGGCTCAACCTCGCGCATCAGATCCTCCCCGCCACAACGCTTACCGGAGAACAGCTTCCGGCACCGCTCGAGCACCTTGCAGCGGCTTTTACCAAGGCAGGTACCGGCTGTCCCGGGAACACGTCAATCCCGGCAGAGACTGTCGACCCCGAGGACCTCAATGTTCCCGCGGACACCGCTGCCTCGGAGTCGGCGGCGCCCAAAATTTCCTCGTATGCCGCCACCATCATCGCCTCCACCTTGGACCGGCTTCAGCACAGCGCCAATGCTGAAATCCTCGGACAAGTGGAGCAGCATCTCACGGGCATAGCCAGCAAATCAGACCCGGACGTCCTGGTCCGGGTTGCCCAAAAGTGGGCCGAAACCATCGACGCTGACGGCAGTGAGCCCACAGAAGAAGCCCTGCGCCACACCCAGGGCGCATTCATCCGCAAACAACGGAACGGTCTGCACCACCTCGAAATCTTCGCCACCACGGACCAGTTCGAACACTTCCTCACCGTCATGAACGCAGCCACCAACCCGCGAAGCAGCACGCCCGGCACAGACAGCAGCCCGGACAACCCCAGCTCAGACAGAGGTTGCGCCAGCGAAGCCGTGTCTCCCAACAGTGCCAGCGCCAACGTGTGGCGGGAGGCTGAAGCAAATCTTGAGCGGCGCACGCGCCCGCAGCAACAACTGGATGGCCTCGTCTGTGGCCTCAAAGCCGGGCTGACCACCGCGCTCCTGCCTGTAACGGGCGGCAACCGGCCCCAGATAATAGCGACCATCGACCATAAGGATCTCTTTCCGGTACGGTCTGACGGCGACGATTCCAGCCGGCAGTTCAGCGGATCAAACTTCGGAAAAACCTTTGGCGTCCGTCGCACCACCAATAGTCGCACCACCAATAAGGGCGCCACTACGGCAACGGCCACCCCAGACGCGACGGCCAGCAACGCGAATACCCTGCGAAGCCCTTCCGGAGTTGGTTCCACGAACGGGACAGGGGCTGGGGCGTTTGTGTTCACTGGACCGGTCGCTGCTGCCACCTTGCGGAAGATTGCCTGCGATGCGGACATCATCCCCGTAGTTCTCGGCAGCCGAGGCGAGATTCTCGACGTCGGTCGGAAATCACGTCTGTTCACGCAGGCCCAGCGGCTCGCCCTCATCGCCCGCGACCGGGGTTGCGCCTTTCCTGACTGCACCATTCCGGCGCCTTGGTGCGAAGCCCACCACATCACGTACTGGTCCCAAGGCGGAACCACTGCGGCGGACAATGGTGTCCTGCTCTGCTCACATCATCACCACATCATCCACAAGGAGCTGTGGACCATAACCGTCGCTCACGGCATCCCGACCTTTATACCGCCACGCCATATCGACCCAACCCGAAGCCCACGGCACAACCGCTATTTTAAGCCGCCACCCCCGCCTGAATCAGTGCGGTCAGCCGGCCAGCAAGCAGCAGGCGTTGCCCCGCCAGGCAGCAGGCAGATCAACTAGGCTTCAGTCATGACTGCAACTACCGCCGCAAAGGCCTCTGAACTGCTCCGACTCCACCAGTCTGCCGAAATTCTCCAAGTGGTCAACGTCTGGGATGCCATCAGCGCCAAGGTCATTACGGATGTTCCCGGAACGGTGGCCTTGGCTACAGCCAGCCACTCCATCGCCGCATCGCTGGGCTACGAGGATGGCGAAAACATCCCTGTCGACGAAATGATCACGGCGGTTGGCCGCATCGCTGCAGCTACCCACCTGCCGGTTTCTGCAGATCTTGAGTCCGGCTATGGCAACCCGGGTGAAACAGCACGGCGGGCCATCGGTGTGGGCATCGTGGGGGCAAACATCGAGGACCAGATGCGCCCGCTGGCCGACGCCGTGGAACAGATGTCCGCTGTCGTCAAAGTAGGTGCCGCCGAAGGCGTCGACTTTGTGCTTAACGCCCGGACCGATGCCTTTTTGAAGGCTGCAGACCGTGACCCTGCGGATGTCCTGGCTGACGCCATTGAGCGCGGAAAAGCGTATCTTGAAGCCGGCGCCACCAACGTTTTTGTTCCCGGCCTTCTTGATGAGGCAACAGTCAATGCTTTGGTATCCGGCATCGGATGGAACAAGGTCTCGGTCATCAATGTGCCCGGCTCCCTTGCACCCGCAAAACTGCAGGAACTGGGCATCTCACGGATCTCCTATGGTCCCTGGACCCAGCGGGTGGCCTTGACTGCTCTGGCCGATGCTGCAGCGGAACTCCTGGCCAACGGCCAACTCCCCGCCGGCACCCGGCCGCTGAACTAAGGTGGGCTCCGCCTGGAGCTTCGTATGGCAGAGACGGTGAACACAGCTGACGAGACCGGCTGGCCAAGCCCGCCACCGCTGTCGGGTTTCCCCATCATGGATCAGCGTTGGGAGGACGCGGTCTTCCTGCACTGGCGGATACCGGAATCAGCGGCCGGCCTCCACATGCCAGCCGGGGTGCGGCCGGACACTTTTGACGGCAGCGCCTGGGTGGGCCTTATTGGTTTCCGGATGCGGCAGGCGGGACTGGGCAGCGGTCCCGGGATCCCGTATTTCGGAAGCTTCAACGAAGTCAACGTCCGCCTGTACTCCCGGGGGCCGGACGGGGTCCGGGGCGTAGTTTTCCGCAGCCTCGATGCCGACCGCCTCGCCGTTGTGATCGCGGCCAGAGCCGCAGGAGTCCCATACGTCTGGTCCCGTATCGGTTACCGGGGTGCGGGGACAGATCAGGGCGCCAGGGGATACACGGTCCGCCGGTTCGGCCAAGACGCCGCCCACAGCACCTTCGACGTAAAGCCGCTCCGCAGTGAAGTGGCCGACGATCCGCTGTCCATCCATCTCACGGCTCGGTTCGGCATGCACAGTGCGTTCAGGGGTAAGTCATTTTATGTTCCCAATACGCATAGGCCTTGGCCTTTGTATCGAGCAAAAGCCGGTTTGATCTCAGATTCCCTGGTGTCCGCAGCAGGACTGGGTGTTTCCGGGCCACCCGAATCAGTGCTGTACTCACCCGGCGTCCACACACAGTTCGGGCGGCCGCGCTTGCTCAGTGCAGCTGCCGCCGGGCCGGTCCAGAGGACAACAAGCGGCAGCTAATTGCCCAGCCCTGCTTTGCGGAGTGCTTCCGCCATGGCGGTGTCAGCAGCTGCAGCCTGCGAAGGCCTCGCAGGTACCTGCCGGCGGGGAAGCGGCTTAGCGCTTGCTGTACCTTCCGGACCGCTCGTATCCTTGTGCTGCCCACGGCTGCGCTTGTTTGACCCGCTTCGGTCAGGTCGGGCCGATCCGGTCCCCGACGCCTCCGCGCCGTCCTTTGCCCGGCGGCCGGGACCAGCAGGACGGCCGGGCCGGTGACCGCCGGCGGACGGTTCGTCGTCGAGCCTTAATGTCAGGGAGATCCGCTTCCGCTCCGGGTCAGCCTCCAAGACTTTGACGCGGACCACCTGCCCGGATTTGACCACTTCGCGGGGGTCGGACACAAACCTGTTGGCCAGGGCCGAGACATGGACCAGCCCGTCCTGGTGGACACCGACATCCACGAATGCACCGAACGCCGCAACGTTGGTGACGGTTCCCTCCAGCACCATCCCGGGACGAAGGTCGGAGATCTTCTCAATCCCTTCGGAAAACGTGGCTGCCGCGAAGGCGGGCCGTGGGTCCCGGCCGGGCTTGTCCAGCTCAGCGAGGATGTCTTGAACGGTGGGCAGGCCAAACGCGTCGTCCACAAAGTCCCGCGGATCCAGGGCAGAAGCGGGAGCCGACCCGGCAGCCACCAGGATTTTGCGGGCCACCGAATACGCCTCCGGGTGGACACTTGAGGCATCCAGCGGCTCTTTGCCACCCGTGATCCGCAGGAAGCCTGCGCACTGTTCGAACGCTTTGGCACCCAATCGTGGAACCTTCTTCAGATCCGCACGGCGGGCAAAGGGTCCGTTTTCGTTACGGAATGCCACAATGTTTTCGCTCAGCAAAGGCCCCACGCCGGCCACCCTGGCCAAAAGCGCAGGCGAGGCCGTGTTGACGTCCACGCCCACCGCGTTAACGCAGTCCTCCACTACCGCGTCGAGGCTGCGGTCCAGTTTCGAGGCAGTCACGTCGTGCTGGTACTGGCCCACGCCAATGGATTTGGGGTCAATCTTGACCAACTCGGCCAGTGGGTCCTGGAGCCGCCTCGCAATGGACACGGCGCCGCGAAGGGAAACATCCATACCCGGCAACTCGGCAGCGGCCAGCGCGGAGGCCGAGTAGACGGAGGCGCCGGCCTCGGAAACCACGAGTTTCTGAGGTGTCCGGTCCACGTCCGGCAGCTGCTTGATCAGCTCGGCCGCCAGCTTGTCTGTTTCACGGGATGCCGTCCCGTTGCCGATCGCTATCAGCTCGACGGAGTGCTGCCGCGCCAAACGGACCAGGGCGGCAAGGGACTCATCCCACTTCCGGGCGGGGGCATGGGGGTAGATCGTGTCGGTAGCCACCACCTTGCCGGTCCCGTCCACCACCGCGACTTTGACGCCGGTCCGCAGGCCAGGGTCAAGCCCAAGGGTGGCGCGGTTCCCTGCAGGTGCCGCCAACAGGACGTCGCGCAGGTTTGCGGCGAATACACGGACTGCTTCGTCCTCCGCCGCAGCAAACATCCGGCCGCGCAGGTCCGCGGTGAGCCGGGACAGCACGCGGGATTTCCAGGCAATCTGGGCAGTTTGCATCAGCCAGGTGTCGGCTGGCCGGCCGCGCTGGGCAACCCCGAGGCACTTGGCCACCGCCGATTCATAGCGAATGCGGGCGGCGGTGAGGCCGGCGTCGTCCGAGGGATCCGCCTCGGTGAGGTCCAGTTCCAGCACCCCGTCTTTTTCGCCACGCAGCAGCGCGAGCACGCGGTGGGAGGGCATGCCGGCCGGAGCCTGGGTGAAGTCGAAATAGTCAGCGAACTTTTGGCCATCCGATTCCTTGCCCTTCCGGACGCGGGACACCATACGGCCCTGAGTCCACAGCCGCTCGCGCAGGGTGGCTGCGAGATCCGGGTCCTGCGCCACGCGTTCCACCAGGATGGCCCGGGCTCCGGCCAGCGCGGCCGAAGCATCCTCAATGCTGTGTTCGGAGCTCAGGTAGCGTGCCGCTTCGCGCTCCGGATCCAGGTCCGGGCGCTTCAACAACGAGTCAGCCAGTGGCTCGAGCCCTGCCTCCCGCGCAATCTGGGCCTTGGTGCGCCGCTTTGATTTGAACGGAAGGTAGATATCCTCGAGCCGGGATTTGGTGTCCGCGGCAAGGACCGCTGACTTCAATTCAGGGGTCAGCTGTCCCTGGGCCTCGATGGCGTCCAGGATTGCCCGGCGCCGGTCCGCCAGCTCCCGGAGGTAGCGGAGCCGTTCGTCCAGCTCGCGGAGCTGCGTATCATCAAGCGTCCCAGTGGCTTCCTTGCGGTAGCGGGCAATGAACGGCACGGTTGACCCGCCGTCGAGCAGGTCCACGGCGGCCTTGACCTGCCAGGCTTTGACACCCAGTTCCGCGGCGATCTGGGCGTGGATCGAAGAGTCCGGCCCTGATGCGGCAGACGGTGCGGAGGACGGGGCGTGCGGCAGTTGAGTCACCTGAACATCTTGCCCTACCCGCTCCGCAGGCTCCACCGGAGCCGGGCCTTTAGCGGCATGGTGCAACCGGTAAGGGTATTCCGCTCCCGCCCGCAAAGTGCTGTAGTGGAGGTGCCGTCACAGGCACTTAATGCTCGAGGAAGAGGCCATCATGCGCGAACTGCTTATCGTGTTTCAGGAGGGGTTCGAGGAAGCCAACATCACCGTGACGGTCAACGGCAAAGAGGCGCGCCGCGACCTCGGGGTGTCCACCAACCCCATCCTCGGCATAGCGTCCGAGGTGTCAGTTGAGCTGCCGGCCAAGGGCGCGCAGGTTGGGGTTGAGGTGACTAACCGCGGGCTGAAGGCCATCACAAAAGTGAGCGGCAAGCCCAAAAGCGTCCTCGTCTCAATCGCCGACGGGCGCCTGGTGATGATGGAAGGAACAGGACGCGAGGCTGTGCTGTAACAGGTTCGATCAACACCAAAAATGCTGGAAAAAGGCTGGATTGCGGGGTAAAATTTCATCACCGTCGGCACTCTACGGATACCCGGCGGGCCACCTTGAACACATGCGCCGAAGTCGTCGGATGGCATCGGCATCAGCTGACGGGACAGCACACCGGCCAGCACTAACGACGGCGGCACCCAACTTGGGTGCCGCCGTCGTCATGCCTGTGCTGCTTGTGCCGTGATTACGCCGAGTAGGCCGGGTAATCCGTGTAACCCTCGGCTCCGTCTGCGTAGAACGTGGACGGGTCGGGTTCGTTGAGCGGAAGGCCTTCCTTCCAGCGGCGGGCCAGGTCCGGGTTGGCGATCGCGGGTCGGCCCACCACAACGGCGTCAGCGTGGCCATCCTCCACGAGCGAAACAGCCTCTTCCCGCGACGTGATCACGCCAAAACCGCTGTTGACGAGGAACGTGCCACCGAAGCGGGCACGGAGATCCTGGACCAGCTCACCGGCCGGATCCTGGTGCAGCACGCTAAGGTACGCGAGGTTGAGCGGGGCGATGCTGTCCACCAGCACCTCGTAGGTGGCCCTGATGTCCGCGGCGTCTACCTCGGACGTGCCCTGGACGTTGTGCTCCGGGGAGAGCCGGATGCCGACCCGGTTGGCGCCGAGTGCTGCCACCACGGCGTTGGCCGTCTCGATGACGAAACGCGCCCGGTTTTCCGGCGAGCCGCCATAGCTGTCCGTGCGGACGTTGGTGTTGGGTGCAAGGAATTCGTGCAGCAGGTACCCGTTGGCCGAGTGGAGCTCCACGCCGTCGAATCCTGCTTCGACTGCGTTCAGCGACGCGGTGACGAATTCCTGGATGACGAGGGGAAGTTCGTCAGTGGTCAGTGCGTGCGGCACGGGGTAAGGGAGCTTTCCGAGAGGGGTGCGGACGTCACCCTCGATGGCAACAGCGCTGGGAGCCACGATCTCGTGGCCACCTGTGATGGCCTCGTGCGAGACCCGGCCGCCGTGCATGATCTGCGCGAAGATCCGGCCACCTTCGGCATGTACGGCGTCCGTGACCTTCTTCCAGCCGGCAATCTGCTCATCGGTAACGATCCCAGGCTGGCCCGAGTAGGCCCGTCCGGCGGGCGATGGGTAAGTGCCTTCGCTGACGATAAGGCCCAAGGAGGCGCGCTGCCGGTAGTGCTCGACGACGAGGGGGCCCGGGATGCCTGCCTCGCCGGAGCGGACACGGGTCAGGGGTGCCATAACCAAACGGTTCGGAAGCTCAAGTTCGCCGAGGGTGAGAGGTGAAAACAGCATGCGCAGATCCTTTCAAAGGCTAAGTTGTTCTGCTTCTGCCAACGGGCGCGCTTGAGCGGCTATTCCGGATGCGACCGGGATCACAGCCCGCACCGGGCCTTGGGTCAGCGGGTTCCGACGACTCCCGGGCAGCCCTGGCCCTGCGGATTCGTGATGCAGTCATCGGCGTAGGTCCTGGTCAGCGAGCGCCAGACGCTGACGGTCTGCGGTGGCGCGCCGAACAAGCCCTGGCCTGGGATGGGCAACGCCGGGCCGGCATTCACTGAGTACGTTCCGCGGAAGGAAGTGGTAAGGACAACCTGGAAGTCACCGGTGGCCATGTACGCGTGACTGGTCCGGGTTTCCTCGCCCCATCGGTCCTGCGGGAGCGGCCCGCCCATGGATGGCTGAGGGCCGAAAACGGTACCGTCGCCGTAGTTCCACGTGTACTGGACTGGAGTAGCAACCACGTGCACCGGCTGGCCGAACATCGTTACATCGAATGCCTGTTCCGTGGTCTCTGCGTAGAAGTTCGTCTCCGCACCCCTGAGTGTGTGCGGGCTTGGTTGGGCAACGACCGTTCCGGCGTTCACTGGCAGATTCTCGAACTGTTGCTGGATGTCCGCTGCTATTCGCAGCAGCACGTCCTCGGGTTGGGCGTCGTAAAGGCAGGTGGGGCCGGAGTAGTAGGACCAGGACGGATTTGTGATCCCGACTGGTGCTTTCAACCAGGTCACGGGTATGCCGGCTGTTCCATCCGGTCCATTTGTGCAATCAATTTGGCGGGCAAGGCAGGGAGTATCAAAATCACCACCACCGAGATGGCATTGGAGTTCGTATTTGTACTGAAATGGATCGGATGAAAGGACACCAGGCACGGCACGGACAAAGTCGTTAAGCCCTTGGTCCCAGACCCATCCACTGAACTGGAGTGAGTCTGGATTCCATTGGCCTCCAAATTCTGGATCGCCATCCTCGTCCCCGTTGGCGTCCGACAGGCCGGTTCCGACCAGCATAAGCATGGTCAGCAACACAATTGGTAATCGATATCGCATCACTGCTAACCAACGATGCTTCCGATTTCGTCTACACTCCACTGGCCCGCCGAATTACTGACGAGCAGCAGATTTCCCCGATCACTTACCTGCTCATCTGTTCGCGCAATGGTGCCATCGGCGCGCATATAGGCGAGAGGATCTTGCCGTACTTGGACAGCTACCTTGTACTTGCCGTCGGCGCCAGAAATGAAGTTTGTTTCCACTGTCGGAGTCGTGATTCCACCGCCCACCAACCAACGACCTTCGGCGTGCCAATTGCGGATAACTTCACGTACCTGTTCGCAAGCAACACAGGTCGTAGGAGCGACACCATCGTAAAAGGTCAGATCTCCCGTTTCATACGCGTAGCTAAGGGTTTCGTACCAGTACCTCGTAAACGCCTCTAGACCTTCCTTGGTCCGGGTCTTTGCCACTTCCGGAAGCACGGGAACTGGGACGTTTTGGGCCGGACCGGACGCGTCCGCGGGCTTGTAGGCGCCGGACGGGGTGGCCGTGGGGGTAGGGGTGGCACTCAAGGTTGCCGACTCGCTTGGACCCGCCGATGCCGTCACGGACGCACTCGATGTCTGGCCGGGAGATCCGCCGGAGTCGCATCCGGCGAGCACCAGCAGAGACCAAACCAGCAGCGAGCACACCAGCACCGCCAGGGCTCCGGGATTCAGGCCTCGGGGCCAAACAACGCTTGGTGATCTCATGGGCGCTAATCCCCCGAATCGTAAGAACGGCGTCATCCCCCCGAATAGTGCCTTAAGAGTAACCCACGTCACAGTTATGTGATCAAAGTTATCCACAGCTAAAACACCACCACACTGAGCACTGGACGCAGCCCGGCCGAAACACGCGAGTCAGCACAATCCGACGAAAAGTCCTCCACAAGCCAGCGAAAGCCGGCACCCAACGGGCACCGGGTTTCGTCGTCTGAGGGTAAGGCCTAAGCCACTACTTCTGCGGCGGTAGCACCAGCTCCCCTGTCTTGTCGGTGGACAAGGCGAGCGAGGACACGTACTGGGGGCCGCCGTCGGGCGCATTTTTGGCAGAACGAACCATGTCGGGCCGTTCGAATTCGATGCCCGTTACGTGGCAGAGGAGCTTGGCGTCACTGGGATTCCCGTCGGCGTCGAACATGGGCAGATCGATGCCGTCATCCGTGCGGCGTAGATAGTAGCGGCCTTTCGTGGCCAGTGCCAGCACAGGCGGGAGGACCAACGCCAAACCCACCGCAAAGATGGGCGAGAACGGCTGGATGGCAGTACCGAAGGCTCCGAAGAAGACCGCAATGGACACCCCAGCGGAAACCAGCATGGACACAAATCCCACCGGGTTCACTGCGTAGAGCATGCCCCGGCGGAACTCCGGCATCTTCGGGGAGATCTTGAGCAGGTACTTATTGATGGCAATGTCGGACGCCACGGTGACCACCCAAGCCATGGCGCAGTTCGCGTAGAAACCGAGGATGGTGTTGAGGAAGCTGAACATGTTGGCTTCCATCAGCACCAGGGCGATCAGCAGGTTGACCACCACAAAAACCATCCGCCCCGGGTACGTCTTGGTGATGCGGGTGAAGCTGTTGGTCCACGCGAGGGAGCCTGAGTAGGCGTTGGTGACGTTGATCTTGATCTGCGAGATGACCACCAGCACCACGGCCAAGGTCATGGCGAGCCAAGCCGGCATCATCTCCTGGTACACACCAAGGAACTGGTGCACGGGCTCGTTGGCTGTCGCGGACGCGGCCGGGTCCAGCGACGCAATCAGGTAGATGGCAATGAACATCCCCACAATCTGCTTGATGGCCCCAAAGATGACCCAGCCCGGTCCGGCCAGAATCACTGCCCGCCACCAGGCGCCCTTGTTCGCGGCGGTTTTGGGTGGCATAAAGCGGAGGTAGTCGATCTGCTCGGCGATCTGGGCCATGAGCGACAGGCACACGCCGGCAGCCAGCATCACGGACGCCAGGTTGGGCCCGCCGTCGCCCGACGCCCCGGTGTACGCGAAGAACCCGTCGATGCTCTCAGGGTGTGACATCAGCAGGTACCCCACCGGCACCACCATCAGCAGCAGCCACAAGGGCGTGGTCCACACCTGGAGCTTGGCCAGGGTGTTCATGCCATAAATCACCAACGGGATGATGATCACCGTGGATGCCGCGTACCCCAGCCATTGCGGAATACCGAGTCCCAACTCAAGGCCCTGGGCCATGATCGAGCCCTCCAACGCAAAGAAGATGAAGGTGAAGGTGGCGAAAATGATGTTGGTGACCACTGAGCCGTAGTAGCCAAAGCCGGAACCGCGGGTAATCAGGTCCAGGTCAATGTTGTAGCGCGCTGCGTAGTACGCCAGCGGAAAGCCCGTCGCGAAGATGATGATTGCAGCTACCGCGATGCCAAAAATGGAGTTCACAGTGCCGTAGGCGATGCCGATGTTGGCGCCGATGGAAAAGTCGGCGAGGTAGGCGATGCCGCCCAGCGCACTGGTCGCAACCACGCCGGCGCTCCACTTCCGGTAGGACCGCGGCGCGAACCGAAGCGTATAGTCCTCCAGGCTCTCTTTCGTGGCATTCAGCGCGGCCGCGTTCGTTACGGTTTCAGTCGCGGGTGAAGGCCCGACGCCGGAAGGTCCAGGAGGCATCACCGGTTCCAGCAGTTGCGTATTGGGTTTATCGCTGGTCATATTGCGCGTCGCTTTCGTCGCCGGATTGGGTCTGCTGCGACGTTATCCAGCGCGGGATACGGGCTGGTCACAGGCCTGTTTCGGCCGCGTTAAGAACTTCCGGGACGGGAGTCTCACTTTTGAGGGGCCCCGCAAAACAACCCAGGCGCTGGATTCGAATTTCATCAAAACCCTAGCCAATTTCTACAAGTCGTAGAAGAATGGGGGCATGATGTTTGAACATAAGGATGGCAATCCGGTCCTGGACCTCACCGACGACCAGTCCTGGCATCTGGTGGACAACACCAGGCACGGGCGGCTGGTGGTTTCCGTTGCCGGCGAACCAGATATCTTCCCCGTGAATTACGTGACCGCCGCGAGGAAGATCTACCTGCGGACCGCCCCGGGCAATAAGCTCGCCCAACTCACCATCAACGACGCCGTACTTTTTGAAGCCGATGGTGTCCTCTCCGACGAAGCCTGGTCCGTAGTGGTCCGGGGCAAGGCAAGGGTGCTGAACACCTCCGCCGACCTGGCTCCCGTGGAAGAGCTTGGCCTCCAGTCCTGGGTGCCAACACTGAAGGATTTCTATGTCGAGATCGTGCCGGCGTCCGTGAGCGGCAGGCATTTCCAGCTCGGCCAGCAGCCGGAACGAGAGATCTAAAGCCCCGTGACCACCTAACGGACTGGCCATGTCGGACAAGCTCACACCCCAGCAGCGCAGCTGGAACATGTCCAGAATCCGCGGCAAAAACACCAAGCCGGAGTTGCTGGTACGCCGGCTGGTGCACGCCAAAGGCTACCGGTTCCGTCTCCATGGGAGGTCCGGGTCGGTCCGGCTCCCTGGCAGGCCTGACCTTGTATTCGCAGGCCGGCGCAAGGTCATCTTCGTCAACGGCTGCTTCTGGCACTTCCACGACTGCCGCGTGGGCCAGCACGCACCGAAGGCCAACGCCGAATTCTGGGCGGCCAAGCGGTCCCGGACACGGGAGCGGGACGCGGAGCAGCGGAAACAACTCCAGGAGGCGGGCTGGGATGTCCTCACAGTGTGGGAATGCGAGCTCAGGGACAGCTCAGCGCTGGAGTCAACACTGGAGAATTTCCTGGATTCCCGGACCTGACGCCGCAATCTTGAGCCAATCCTGGGCTCCGGCGCCCAGGTTCTTGATGCGTGCCGGACACAATGGTGCTTGTGGTCCTGCGTGGGGATCACCAACCAGAGTCCGGAGCCCCGTAATCCCAGTAATCCCCGAGTGCCGGCTAGCTCCTTCGAGCCACGAGCGCGGCTTTCAGCGCAGTCGCCGACGATTCACTGCTGTTGATCCGCCAGTCCGCTTCCTTCTGCAGATGGAACCACACAAATCCCATAACGTCCGGCTGACTGGCAAGGTACGCCACCAGGTCCCTGTTCCAGGCCGCTTTGGAACCACCCAACTCACTGGCTGCAGTCTCCGCTACAAGTATCTGACTGCCCGGCGCCAACGTCCGGAGCTGGGCAATACCCGGGCTGAACAGGTCCTGCGGCGAGACCCAACTGCTCCAGGCGGCGGACGTCCCCCAGTTGTAGCCGTCCAGCGCCACAACGTCGACGTACCCGGCTCCCGGATACAACCCGGTAAGGTCCGTGGAACCCCAGTAGGGAACGTTGGGCGACCAGACCCATTGCACGTTCGCCGCACCCTGTGCCGCCACCACGTCATGGACGTGCCGCCACCCGGACACGTAGTCGCCGGCCTGATTGCTGTTGACGCCTTCAGCCCATGGGTACCAATTTCCGTTCATTTCGTGGGCGAACCGCAGCATCACCGGTTTGCCCCACGAGGCCAGCGACTGTCCCCATGCACGGATGTGGGCGTCAAAATCTCCCGCGGTGATCCGGTCGAGGGAAAAGGCGGGCTGCTCAACGCCGCCGCCCCAGGCCCACGGTTCCCAGGTGAGCAATGCCGTGGCGCCGCGGGCCGAAACCGCATCCAGCTCGGCCAGCGGCGGTGCCTGCAGGAAGTCTTTGTACATCAGGACCATGGAGGGGCTCTCCCCCGCCAGCACGCCCACAGCATCGAGTTCCGCCCCGGCGGAGGCCCCACCCTGAGTCGCCACACCAAAGCGGAGTTTCGCCGAGCTGATCACAGGAGGTTGCGGCTCGGTCACCACCGCGGGCTGCACAACAAACAGCGCCGACGCTTTAGTGGCCGACGTCTTGGCGGTGACTGTGAGGCTGCCGGTGGCTCCAGCGGGGATCACAATCCCCGTGCTGAATGAGCCTGTGCCGGATGTCTTGAAGGAAAATGAGCTGGCGCCCGCTGTGACGGTTCCACTGGTGGAGGCTTTGAAGCCCGTCCCGGTCGCCGTAACCGCGGAGCCGGCAGGACCGGACCCCGGACTTAGCGTGACCTGGGCAGCCGGCGCCGCAGCGGCCGGCGCGATGCCGGACACCCCGGACACCACCAGGACCGTCCCGGCAAGCAAGCCAGCAACAACGGTTTTCAGCGATCGGATCATGGCAGTTGTCCCCAGTCAGCCGGCAGCAAAAAGCCGCCATTTTTGGTGCGGAAAGCACTGGATTCGATATTAGGGGTAAAAGCCGCAGTCTTATCAAGAAACCCACAATTATTCGCTGAAAACCTGACCCGCCAAGGCCATCCACCTAACCTGAAGAAGAGCAAATGACCCCATTGATTCCCTGGTTTCCCCGACGCCGACCACCACCGGAAAGGACCGTTTTGAGCACCTCAGATGACACCCCGCGGCCACTGGTGGACCAGTCCGTACTGGACCGGCTGCGGGAAGAGCTGGAGGACGACGGCGGCTACAGCAAGGTCTTTGTGGGCCACTTCATCGAATACCTTCCCCAGCGGATAAGCCGCCTGCGGCTCGCCCTCACCACGGGAGACCTCGAGGGCTCAGTGGACGCGGTCCTCAGCCTCAAAACGTCCAGCCAGATGGTGGGCGCGGAACGCCTGGCAGGACTGGCGCTGGACCTCGAAGGCGAAATCCGGCGGGGCGCCCGGAGCGGCGACATCGCGGTGGTGCTGCCAAACCTGGCAGCGACGTTCCTGCGGCCCATCGACCACTGCGGCCGGCAGACCATCCACAGGCTGCAGTCTCAGTGCTCGCCGGGAGCCAGGCGGTAACCCACACCGCGGACAGTTTGGAGCCAGCGCGGGCTTTGCGGCGAATCGCCCAGCTTTTTGCGCAGGTTGCCCATGTGGACTTCCACGGATCGTTCGTCGGATTCGCTGATGTAACTTCCGACGTCGTAATCCTCGTCCCGCAGCCGACGCACCAGATCCGCCTTGGTCCGGACAGTCCGGCCGGCTTCCAGCAGCGCGTGCAGGAGTTCGAATTCCGTCCGGGTCAGGTTCATTTCCGTCCCATCCACCAGCACAGTCCGGGACGCGTAGCTCAGGTCAAGGCCGTTGTGGCTGAAATTGCCCCGTTCGGGCCGCACGTGGTTGTTGGCGGACACCTCAGGCGCTGACGTGTCCGTTGCCTCCGCTGCGGACCTGGGCCGGCGCATCATCGCAGCAACGCGGGCCCGGAGCTCGCGGGGCCGGAACGGCTTGGTGAGGTAGTCATCGGCGCCGGATTCCAGGCCGATCAAAGTATCGAGTTCCTCGGTGCGGGCCGTCAGCATCACGATGTAGGCGTCCGAGAACTCACGGATCTGCCTCGACACTTCGAAACCGTCGATGTCGGGCAGGCCCAGGTCGAGTGTAATCACGTCGGGGTTCAGGGTTTTAGCCACCAGGACGCCTTCTGCGCCCGTGCTGGCTACCGTCACCTCAAAGCCGGCCTGGGTCAGCACAGTGCGGACCAGTTCCCGGATATCGTGATCATCCTCAATGACAAGTCCCACACGTGCTTCACTCATAGTGTCCCCTCAGCAGCCAACGTCTGAAGTATAGCCCGGTGCGGATATATCCTGCTTGTATGGTCCTGCAACTCCTGCCCCAGAAGCCCCACCGCCATGTCTGACCGCGAGCTATGGTCCGCCGGGCGCTTTTGGCGGCTTAGGCGGCCCTTCCATGAACTCCGTCTGACGGACCGCGTGGCCATGAGCCAGATGCCGCTGTTCATCACCACGCTGCTGACGGTCTTCCTGGTGTGGGCCTTCTTCCCGGGCACCATGGACAACGTGCTGTTCGGCTCCTTTGTCATCTCCCAGCTCCTCATCATGGCCCTCTGCTACCTGGTGCCGTGGGACCGGCTGCCGTACACCAGCTTCCTGGTCATACCGCTGCTTGACTTCATTTCCATCGCGGTGGGCCGCGAAGGCGGCCAGGACAGCCTGACCGGCATCAGCCTCCTGGCGGTCTTCCCGGTGATCTGGCTGTGCGCCTCCAGCTACTACCCGAAAACGTCGGTCTGGCTCTCCTTCCTGGCGCCCCTTGCCATCATCTGGGTGCCGCTGTTCCTCAAGGGCGACGTGACGCCCCAAGGCCTGACCCGCGCCCTGCTGCTGCCGGTCATGATGCTGGGTATCGGTGTGTCCGTGAGCGTCCTGACGCGCAGCATGATGCGCCAACAAAAGGAGCTGCAGGACAAGGACGCGCTTTTGCAGGCCAACCTGCGGACCAGCCAGCGCCAGGAAGCCCTGCTCAACACGGTCCTGGACACCGTCCACCTGGGCGTACTCGCCGTGGACGCCGACGGGCACGACATCCTGATGAACCGCAAGCAGCGCGCCAACCATGAACTGGCCCGGCCCAGCACCATCGAAGACCCCAACGAGTCCCAGCTCCTGGTCTACGCGGCGGACCGGACCACCCTGATTCCCGTGGAAGACCGGCCGGTGCGCCGTGCCGTCCTCGGCGAGACCTTCACTGACTACCTCGTGTGGCTGGGCGAGGGAGCAGCGCAGCGGGCCTTTGTGACCACTGCCCGCGCGATGAAGGACGAAGACGGCAAATTTGCCGGTTCCGTCATTGCGTTCGGTGACGTCACAGACCTCGTCAATGCGCTCACCGCAAAGGATGACTTCGTCTCCAGCGTCTCCCATGAATTCCGTACTCCGCTGACATCCATCCTCGGATACGTTGAACTGCTGCTCTTCGACGAGCCGGACGATTCACAGCGCGAAATGCTCGATATCATCCGCCGGAACTCGGAGCGGCTCCTCACGCTGGTCTCGGATCTGCTGGCCAGCCGCAACGGGCAGCTGATTGTCACACCCCATGCGGTGAACGTGGCTGAGCTGGTGCGCAGCAGCGTCTCATCGGCCCTGCCCAAAGCCGCCGCCTCGGGTATTGTCCTGACGGCGGACGTCCCGGACACCCTGGAAGCCCACGTGGATGGCGCCAGGATCTCACAGGTCCTGGACAACCTGGTGTCGAATGCCATCAAATACTCGCCCGACGGCGGCAGCGTCCGGGTCAGCCTCGTGGAGGAGGACGGAAACGTGGCCTGCAGGGTCACGGACACTGGCATGGGGATGACCCCTGAGGACGCATCCGAGGTGTTTGCGAAGTTCTTCCGCACCAGCAACGTCCGCCGCACCGCCATTCCGGGCGTCGGGCTGGGCCTGCCTATCAGCAAGGCAATCGTGGAAGCCCACGGCGGTTCCATCGACGTGGACAGCACCCTGGGTGAGGGAACGGTGTTTACCTTCCGGGTACCGGTGTAACCCGGCGCCCGGAAGGGCGGCCGCCTGGCTTAGAGGCCCGCAGCCCGTTTCCGGCCGAAGATGAAGTAGCCGGTAGGCCCGATGAAGTTCACAAACGCGGCCAGCCGCCAGGCCGCTTTGGGTCCGTTGATGAGTTCCGCGGGGCGGCGGGAAATGTCCCGTTGGGCTGCCAGGAGCAGCGCCACCTGCGCCACACCCACCACAATGGTTCCGGCCTTGCTGGCCGGCGACATTTCTTTCCAGGTCTTTTTCTTTGCCATGGTGCTCCTTCAGTGGATGGGATGGGGGTGCGGCTGCTAGTGCACGTAGGGCGCCAGCCGTTGCCGCTGCTCGGGAGTGAGTCGCTGGACCCGGCCGGTGGCCTCGTCCACAAACGCCAGGTGGCTGCTTGCCTTCACGCAGTCCTCGCCCGTCACCGGGTCCAGGACAAGGTAGTGGATATCAAAGCTGGCGCCCTTGACGGCGCCGATCCATACCTGGACCACGGCGGGGATGTTGCGGTACTCCAGCGTCCGGACGTAACGGATCCTGTGGTCAACCACCAGCGCCATGGTGCCGTCCGGGACGTCGTTGAAGAGGGAAACCTGCGGGTCAACGCCTGGCTGGCCGGCTCCCCGGGGAGGGCCGAAGGCGGCGATCCGCGCCTCCTCCAGCATCCTCACGATCTGGACGTTGTTGATGTGCCCGTAAGCGTCCATGTCGCCCCAGCGCATGGGCACCGGGACTTCAATCCGGACCGGGGCTGCGGTGCCGGCGCTCAGCTGTGGACCGCCGTCGAGTCATCCACCGGGATTTCCCCGGCGTCCGAGCCTGCGAATTGCGACTGGTACAGCCGGTAGTAGGCGCCCTGGGCGGCGAGCAGCACCTTGTGGTTGCCCTGCTCCACGATCCGGCCGTTTTCCATCACCAGGATGGTGTCGGCGTCGCGGATGGTGGAGAGCCGGTGGGCTATAACGAAGCTGGTCCGGTCCGTCCGCAGCGCAGCCATGGCCTTCTGCACCAGCAGTTCGGTACGGGTGTCCACGGAGCTGGTGGCTTCGTCGAGGATGAGCAGCGATGGGTTGGCCACAAAAGCGCGGGCAATGGTGATCAGCTGCTTCTCACCGGCACTGACGTTGTTGCCTTCCTCGTCGATGACCGTTCGGTAACCGTCCGGGAGCGCCCGTACAAAGCGGTCAACGAAGGTGGCTTTGGCCGCGGCGATGACTTCTTCCTCCGTGGCGTCCAGGTTTCCGTAGCGGATGTTGTCGTAGATGGAGCCGCCGAACAGCCACGCGTCCTGGAGCACCATGCCCACTTTGGACCGGAGCTCGGCCCGGCTGAGGTGCGTGATGTCCACGCCATCGAGGGTGATGGCGCCGGAGTTGAGCTCGTAGAAGCGCATCACCAGGTTCACCAGGGTGGTCTTGCCTGCACCCGTGGGACCTACGATGGCCACGGTATGGCCGGGCTCCGCGGTGAAGGACAGGTTCTCGATGAGTTTTTTGTCTTCCGTGTAGCTGAAGGTCACGTCCTTGAAGTCCACGTGTCCGTCAGTCTTTGGCGGCAGGTGCTCGGTGGCGGTCTCGCTGTCCTGCTCGTCAGCGTCCAGGAACTCGAACACCCGTTCCGCCGAGGCCACGCCGGACTGCAGCATGTTGGCCATGCCTGCCATCTGGCCCAGCGGCTGGGTGAATTCGCGGGAGTACTGGATGAAGGCGGTGGCATCACCCAGGGACATGGAGCCGGAGGCCACCCTGAGGCCGCCCACCACGGCGATGCCCACGTAGCTGAGGTAGGAAACAAACTGCATGACCGGGAAGATGATGCCGGAGACGAACTGGGCGCCGAAGCTGGCCTTGTACAGGGCTTCGTTGCGTTCCTCGAACCGGGCCAGCATATCGGCGTCGCGGCCGAAAACGCGGACCAGGTCGTGGCCGGAGAAGGACTCCTCGATCTGGCCGTTCAGGGCACCGGTGTTTTTCCACTGCGCGGCAAAGAGCTTCTGGCTGCGGACACCGATGATGCCTGCGGCCACACCGGACAGGGGCAGGGCCACCAAGGCGATCAGGGCCAGCTGCCAGGACACGATGAACATCATGATGACGATGCCGATGACCGTGAGCAGCGAGTTGATCAGCTGCGCGAATGCCTGCTGGAGTGCCTGCTGGACGTTGTCGACGTCGTTGGTTACCCGGGAGAGGACGTCGCCGCGCTGGCGGGTGTCGAAGTAGTTCAGCGGCAGCCGGTTGAGCTTCTTTTCCGTGTCGTCACGGAGCCGGCGGATCACCTTCATCACGATCACGTTGAGCACGTAACCCTGCAGCCACAGGAAGATGTTGGCCACGAAGTACATCAGCAGGACCATGGCGATCAGCATGGTCAGTTTGTCGAAATTGATACCCGTCCCGGGTACCAGCTCCATCCGCGAAACCATGTCCGCGAAATTGGCGTCCCCCGCCTGGCGGAGGCCCGCGACGAACTCGTCCTTACTGGCGCCGGCAGGCAGTTGCTTGCCCACCACACCGGCAAAAATCACGTCCATGGCCTGGCCCAGGATCTTGGGGGCGATGACATTCAGGACAACGGCGACCACCACCAGGGCCACCACGAGGTAGATGCCAAGGGCCTCCGGGCGCAGCAGCCCCATCAGCCTCTTGGCGGAAGGCCAGAAATGCTGGGCCTTTTTGGCGGGTATGCCGCCGAACATGTCCCCGTCGGCCTCTGACGGGGTGAATTCCTCTTCAACAAAATCGTCGTCATCCAGGTCCGGGGCCGTCACGGCCGATTCCGGCGCAGCCTGGTCTGCGGCGGTGGAGTCCTTTTTCCGGGGGCTCATGCCATTTCCTCCACGCTCAGCTGGGATTCAACAATTTCCTGGTAGGTGGGTGAGGTTTCCAGGAGTTCCTCGTGCGTGCCGCGGTCCACAATCCGGCCGTTGTCCAGGACCAGGATCTGGTCCGCTTCGGTGATGGTGGAGATCCGCTGGGCGACGATGATGACCGTGGCGTCCGCGGTGGTCTGTTTCAAGGCTGCGCGGAGCCGCGCATCCGTTGCCACGTCCAGTGCGGAGAAGGAATCGTCGAAGAGGTAGACCCTGGGTTTGGTGACCAGGGCCCGGGCGATGCACAGCCGTTGGCGCTGGCCGCCGGAAACGTTGGTTCCGCCCTGGGAGATCCTGGCGTCCAGCCCGTTCTTTTTCTCCCGCACAAACGATTCGCCCTGGGCCACGCGCAGCGCGTCCCACAGCTCCTGGTCCGTGGCCTCGGTCTTGCCGAAGCGCAGGTTGTGCTCGATGGTTCCGGAGAAGAGGTAGGGCCGCTGCGGGACGAGGGCCACCCGCTTGGTGATTTCCTCCCGGTCCAGGGCACTGACGGGCACCCCGTCCAGGAGCACCTCGCCCTCGCCGGCGTCGTAGAGGCGCGGCAGGAGGGACAGCAGGGAGCTCTTGCCGGAGCCGGTGGAGCCGATGATGGCGATGGTCTGGCCGGGCCGGGCGGTGAAGCTGACGTTGCTCAACACCGGCGACTCGGCACCGGGGTAGGCGAAGGTGACGTTGCGGTACTCCACCACACCTTCCAGCGCTGCCGGGGCTTCCGGACGTTCGGGATCGTGGATGGAGGGTTCGACATCGAGCACCTCGCCGATGCGGTCCGCGCACACGGAGGCGCGCGGGATCATCATGGCCATGAACGTGCCCATCATCACCGCGACGAGGATCTGGAGCAGATACTGCAGGAACGCGGTCAAGGCGCCCACCTGCATATCGCCGGAGTCCACCCGCTGGCCACCGAACCACAGGACAGCGGCGGTGGACAGGTGCAGGATCATGCCGATGGCGGGGAACATCAGCACAAACAAGGCGCCGATTTTCAGGGAAACGTCGGTGAGCTCCTTGTTGGCTGCCCCGAAGCGCTCCGTTTCGTAGGGTTCGCGGACGAAGGCGCGGACCACGCGGATACCGATGATCTGTTCGCGCAGCACAGCGTTGATCCGGTCGATCTTCTTCTGCATGGAGCGGAACAGCGGCATCAGCCGGACCACCAGGTAGCCCACCACCACTGTGAGGAGCGGTACTGCGACCCACACCAGCCAGGACAGGTTGAGGTCCTCACGCAATGCCATGATGATGCCGCCGATGCACATGATGGGGGTGGCCACCATGAAGTTCAGGCCCATCAGCACCAGCATCTGGACCTGCTGGACGTCATTGGTGCCGCGGGTGATCAGCGTGGGCGCGCCGAAGGTGCTGACGTCCTTGGCGGAGAAGCTGGTGACCTTGCGGAACACGGCCCGGCGCAGGTCGCGGCCGATTGCCATGGCCGTTTTGGACCCGAAGTACACGCCGGCGATGGCGGTGCCAACCTGCACAAAGGCTACGGCGAGCATCACGGCGCCGGTCCGCCAGATGAAGTCGGTGTCCCCGCGGGTGACGCCCTCATCGATGATCTGGGCGTTCAGGCTGGGAAGGTACAGGGCAGCCATGGTGGACGCCAGCTGGAATACAATGACGGCCACAAGATACGGCGTGTATGGCTTGGAAAACCGCCGTATGAGGGTGAGGAGCATGCCCACGGGTCCTTAGGAAGAATGTGAAAAGCAGGAGGCTTAAGTAGTAGCAGCCGGGGCTGACATCCTTAGCCTTCCCACTCTACGAAACTCTTTCCCGGGGCGGAACCGCCCCGGGAAAGATCATCCGACGGGAGTACCCCCGCGTGCGGTCAGTGCTTTGCTGCGGCGGGTTCCGGCGTTGTGCCCGAATCCTTGGCTGTGGCATCCGGCTGGATGTCCACGGTGCGGCGGAGCGGCTTCTCCTTGATGAACAGCACGGAGAGCAGCGCCAGCACCGTGACGCCGGCGGAGATCAGGAAGACCTCGGCCGTGGCGTCGCCGTAGGCCGCCCGCATGATCTCGCGGACCGGTTCGGGCATGTGGGCCAGGTCCAGGCTGCTGCCGGCGCCGCCGCCGGCCACCGGGATGCCGGCCGCGGCCAGTCCCTGGGAGGCGAGTTCGCTGACCCGGTTGGCCAGGACCGCGCCCAGCACCGAGACGCCGATGGCGCCGCCGACGGAGCGGAAGAAGGCCACAGAGGCGCTTGCCGTTCCGATGTCCGAGGCGCGGACGGTGTTCTGCACGGCCAGGACCAGGTTCTGCATCAGCATGCCGAGGCCCAGGCCCAGGACGGCGGTGAAGACGCCTGCGTGCCAGAGTTCGGTGGTGTGGTCCATGGTCCCGGCCAGGCCCAGGCCGCCGATCAGGAGGATGGATCCGGCTACCAGGAAGCCCTTCCATTTGCCGGTGCGGCTGATGAGCAGGCCCGATGCCACGGAACCGATCAGGTTGCCCGCGATCATGGGCAGGGTCAGGAGGCCGGCTTCGGTGGGGGTGGCACCGCGGGCCACCTGGAAGTACTGGCCCAGGAAGGTGGAGGAGCCGAACATTGCCACGCCGACAGCCACGGAGGCGATGATGGCCAGCGCGGTGGTCCGCTCAGAGATGATCTTGAGCGGGATGATGGGCTGTTCCACCTTGGATTCAACCAGGACCAGCAGGGCCAGCAGGAGCACGCCGCCGCCCACCATCAGGGCCGACTGCCAGGAGAACCAGTCGTAGTAGTCCGCCTTGCCGGCGAAGGAAACCCAGATCAGGAGCAGGCTGACGCCTGAGGTCAGCAGGATGGAGCCGAGCCAGTCGATCCTGGCGTGCCGGCGGACGTGGTTGATCTTGAGGGTGACCTGCAGCAGGATCAGGGCGACGACGGCGAGCGGCACGCAGACGAAGAAGGTCCAGCGCCAGCCCAGCGGGCTGTCCACGATGAATCCGCCCAGCAGCGGGCCACCGGCGGTGCCAACGGCCATCACGGCGCCCATGTAGCCGGAGTATTTGCCGCGGTTGCGCGGCGGGATCATGGTGCCGATGATGGCCTGCGCCAGGGCGGTCAGGCCACCCATCGCCACACCCTGGATGACGCGGGCGCCCAGCAGCAGCGGAATGGTCTGCGAGAGGCCGGCCATCACGGAACCGGCAACGAAGATGATGATGCTGAGCTGGACCAGGACCTTCTTGTTGAAAAGGTCTGCAAGCTTGCCCCAGATGGGGGTGGTGGCGGCGTTGGCCAGCAGTGCTGCGGTGATGACCCAGGCGAAGTCCGTCTGGGTGCCGTGCAGGTCGGACATGATGGTGGGCAGCGCGTTGGCCACGATGGTGCTGCTGAGGATCGCGGTGAAGAACGCGGCGAGGAGGCCGGTGAGGGCCTCCATGATCTGCCGGTGCGTCATTTCCGGCGCGGCTTCGGTTGCTCCGGCAGGCGACGGCGGCTGGCCCGCCGGTTTGGTCTGGGTGGCAGTTTGGCTTGCCATGGATCTGCTCCTAAAGGGTGTTGATGGTGGTGCCGGCCGCCGTTGCCCGGGCTGAGTTCTTCAGTGATTGTGTGAGTTTGTGCAAGGTGGTGGCCGTGGTGCCGGCGTCTTCCTCGCTCCAGTCACGCAGGAGGTCCTGCAGCGCTGCTGCCCGTTGCTCCTCGATGTGCCGGAGCTTGTCCGCCCCCTGCGGGGTGAGCGCCACAAGCTGGGCCCGCCCATCGTCGGGATCCGGCCTGCGCACCACAAAGCCGTGGTCTTCGAGGTCGGCGATATGCCGGCTAAGGACCGGGGCGCTGACGCCCAGCCGCTCGGCAAGCCGCGTGGCCCGGGATTCCCCCTCCCCCACAAATCGCAGGACGCCCTGGAGCGCGACGCCGGTTTCCTGCCCCCGCACGTTGGCGGTGGCGATGCAGCGCACGGCCCGCTGGAGGTCGAAGATCTGGTACACCAGATCCGCTGCCGTGTCCGGAGCTACAGCCATGACTCGATTACTCCCTAGTTGTTTGCCTCAAGCAACCATATCTTAATTTGGTTGCTTTGGGAAACTATCATTGTGGGCTACCCCGGAAATGCCGCAGGACCCCTGCCATCGGCAAGGGTCCTGCGGGGGTGGTGGGGAGCGTCAGTCGCCCAGGTGCGTCGGGGCGAACATCTTCAGCAGGGTTTCAACCACAACGACGTTGGGCCCGTCCCCGGCGAAGGATGCCTTCAGCGCGTCCCCCACATCCCCGGGGGCAACCCGCCGGGCCGGGACGCCGAACGCTTCGGCGAGTTTGACGAAGTCCGGCCGGGCCAGCTCGGTGGCCGTGGCCTGGCCGAATGCACCCACCATGTACTCGCGCAGGATGCCGTAGCCGCCGTCGTCGACAATCAGCCAGGTGACCGGCACGTTGTGCTGCTTGGCGGTGGCCAGCTCGGAAATGGAGTACATCGAGGAGCCGTCGCCGGATACCGCCAGGACCCGTGCGGGCCGGCCCAGCGTCTGCAGGCCCACGGCGCCGCCGATTGCCGCCGGGAAGCCATAGCCCAGTCCGCCCGCGCCCTGCGCGGAGTGGAACTGGCCCTCGCGCGCATCCCAGCAGCTCCAGCCCCAGTAGGCGGAGATGGTCATGTCCCAGAACGTTTGCATGTCCGCGGGGACAGCCTCCCGGATACCGGCCATAAACCCCAGTTCCTTGGCCAGGTCCTGGGATTCGAGCCGGGCCCGCACCTTGGCCAGCGCGTCCTTCACCACCGACGCCGGAGTTGCGCCGTGCCAGTTTGCCGGTACGGACCGACCGGCGTCGAAGGCGGCGTCCAGGGCGGACAGCGCCTGGCCGGCGTCCGCCCGGATGCCCAGGCCGGGCCGGTTGGACTCCAGGACCCGGGGTTCCGCGTCGATCTGGATGATCCGGCCCCGCGGCGCGAACGTGAAGTAGTTGGAGGTGACCTCGCCCAGCGATGAGCCGATGACCACCAGGACATCGGCATCCTCCAGCACGTCGGTCATGTGCCGGTCCTCGATCCAGGACTGCAGCGACAAGTCATGGTTCCAGGGGAAGGCGCCGTTGCCGCCCGGCGTGCAGATCACCGGAGCCTGCAGTTTTTCGGCGAGGGACAGCAGCGTGGCCTCGGCCCGACCGCGGCGCGTCCCGCCGCCGGCGATGATGGCCGGCCGTTCCGCAGCTTCCAGCCATTTAACGGCTTCCCGGACCAGCTCCACGCGGGGCGGGTTGTCGGCTGCCAGTGCCAATGCGTCCTCCACAGGCGGCACCATGATGGGGTCCAGCAGCACGTTCTGCGGGATTTCCAACCACACCGGACCCTGGGGGGAGGAGATCGCCTCGGTCCAGGCATCCTGGATGGCGGACGGGATGCCTGACGCGTGCTGGATCAGCCGCTGGCTTTTGGTGACGTTGGCTGCTGAGGCCTTCTGGTCATCGAGCTGGTGCAGCATGCCCTTGCGGCGGGCGCCGAGCCCTTCCAACGGAATCTGGCTGGCGACAACCACCATGGGCACTCCGGTGGCGTACGCCTCCTGGAGCCCGGCAAGTGACGTCAGCGCGCCGGGCCCGGTGGAGAGGAACAGGACCCCCACCTCGCCGGTGGCGCGGGAGTAGCCGTCGGCGGCGAACGCCGAGTTGTTCTCCACTCGGGACGAAACGAAGTGCAGGTTGCCGCGGCCCATGGCATCAAACAGGCCCAGCGCGTGCTGGCCCGGGATGCCAAAGACGGTTTTGGCGCCCAACGCTTCGAGGGTTTCCACCACCAGGTCACCGCCGTTGCGCACCGGACCGGGTGGCACGCCTGCAGCGTCAGCCGCCACAGCGGCTGGTACCCCGGCGGGGGTTGAACCTGCGGCTGGAAGCGTGGATCCGGCGTCGGCCATTGCCTTACTCCTTGCCGGCTGCAGCGAAGCCGGCAGGCTGGCGGGGTTCGCGGCCAAGCGCCTGGGCCGCGTAACCGGATTCCGCGCCGAACCGGTTGCCGGCCACGGCGTTGTCCGCCATCAGGGTCACCAGCTCGAAAGCCACGTGGCTTGCGGCCACGCCGGTGATTTCGGCGTGGTCGTACGCCGGGGCAACCTCGACAACGTCCGCGCCCACCAGGTTCATGCCGCGGAAGCCGCGGATGATTTCCAGGAGCTCCCGGCTGGTGATGCCGCCGGCCTCGGGCGTGCCGGTGCCGGGGGCGTGCGCGGGATCCAGGACGTCGATGTCCACCGAGATGTAGAGCGGGCGGTTGCCGATCCGGTCGCGGACCTTGGCCACCGTTTCCAGGACACCCTGGTAGTAGACGTCTGCGGAGGTAACGATGCCGAAGCCGAAGCGGTGGTCGTCGTCGAGGTCCTTTTTGCCGTAGAGGGGTCCGCGGGTGCCGATGTGGCTGATGGCTTCCGTGTCCAGGATGCCTTCCTCCACGGCGCGGCGGAACGGGGTGCCGTGGGTGTATTCGGCGCCGAAGTAGGTGTCCCAGGTGTCCAGGTGCGCATCGAAGTGCAGCATGGCGATGGGCCCGCCGGCGCGTTCGGCAGCCGCGCGCAGCAGGGGCAGGGCGATGGTGTGGTCCCCGCCCAGGGTGACGAGCTTGCTGCCGCCGGCGGTGAGGTCGAGCGCGTTCTGCTGGACCGTTTCGATGGCCTCGTTGATGTTGAAGGGGTTGACGGCCATGTCGCCGGCGTCCGCCACCTGGATGTTTTCGAAGGGGCTGACGTCCCACGCCGGGTTGTACGGGCGCAGCAGCCGGCTGGCCTCGCGGACGTGGTTGGCGCCGAACCGGGCACCGGGGCGGTAGGAGACGCCGGAGTCGAAGGGAACACCCACAACGGTGACATCAGCCTTGGCCACTTGGTCCAGCCGCGGCAGCCGGGCATAGGTCGCGGCGCCGGCGTAGCGGGGAATTCGGGATGAATCGATGGGACCAAGGTTGCCGTTGGCTTCGATGCGCAGCTCTTCCATGGGAGGGGCTCTCCTTCGCGGAGTTGGGGACTGATGTGATTGCCATCATACGCCACAGTTGTCTAATGGGCATCAAGTGTTTACATAAAGTTGGCGAAACGTCCGACGACGGGAGCCCCGGAAACGGAAATGGCCGGGGCGGGTGCCGCAGCACCCACCCCGGCCATGGCCGGATTTTTCCGGCGTCGTCAGCCGGCCTGCCGGGCCCGCGAGCGCCACAGCAGCCAGATGAAGTACGGCGTGCCCAGTACGGCAGTGAGCAGCCCGGCGCCCAGTTGGGCGGGGGCAATGACTGTCCGGCCCAGCACGTCCGCGGCTCCCACCAGGATGGCGCCGAGCAGGATCGCCGTGGGCAGGACCCGCGTGTGGCGCCGGCCCACCAGGGCCCGGGCGGCGTGCGGCGCGACCAGCCCCACGAACCCCACGGCCCCCACCGCCGCAATGGACAGCGCCGTGAGGATCACGCTGACCACCAGGAACAGCAGCCGGGCGCGTGCCAGCGGGACGCCCAGCAGCCGCGGGGTGTCCTCGTCCAGGCTCAGGATGTCCAGTTCACGGTGCCGGAACGCCGTCATCGGCACAAAGACCAACAGCCCGGCGGCCAGGGGAAGGACGTCCAGGAAGGTGCGGCCGTAGGTGGAACCGGCCAGCCAGGTGAGGGCCTTGGTGGCGTTGAACGGATCCGTCAGCACAATCACGAGGCTGACCAAGGCCAGGGTGCCGGCGGAGACGCCCACCCCGATCAGCACCAGCCGGTTCTGCTGGTAGCCGCCCCGGGCTGCCAGCCCGAACACCAGGGCCGCCGCGAGCGCCGCCCCGGCCAGCGCCGCCAGGGAAATTCCCCATGGGCTGACCAGGGGAACGGTGGAGACCACCAGGACGGCGGCCAGTCCGGCGCCCCCGGAGACTCCCAGCAACCCGGGTTCGGCCAGCGGGTTTCGGGTGATGGACTGGATCAGCGTTCCCGCCAGGGCCAGGGCCGCTCCCGCGGCCATGGCTGCGGCCACGCGGGGCGCCCGGGTATCCAGGACAAAGCCCACCACTTTGCCGCTCTCCCCCGCCAGCCAGTTCAGGACATCCCCGAGCAGCAGCTTGGCATCGCCCAGCAGCAGGGAGCCTGCCAGCACAGCCAGGGCCACAGCAGCCAGGACGGCAACCGTCAGCAGGTACCGCCAGCGCGGCGGCAGGGGGTGGTGGTCCGTAGGGGTCACGGACCCGAAGTCCTTGGCCCGGAAAGCCAGGACGATCAGGAACACGGCCCCCACCAGCGAGGTGATGACGCCCGTGGGCACCCGCACCGATGCATCGGCGCCCACCACCGCGCGGAGCGCAACGTCCGAGGCGAGGATCAGGTTGGCGCCCATCAGGCCGGCAAGGGGCAGGAAAAAAACAGCCCGGCCCAGCCGCTGGACCCGGTTGGCCAGGGGCCGGACCAGGGCAGGCGCGCACAGCCCCACAAAACCGATGGGCCCGGCCAGGGTGACGGCCGCGGCCGACAACAGGACGGCGAGCAGGACTGCGCCAACCCGCGTGGACCGGACGTTGACGCCCAGGCTCCTGGCGGCGTCGTCCCCCAGGCCCAGCGCGTCCATGCGCCGGCCCAGCAGGAGCAGCCCGGCCAGGCCGACCACCAGCAGCGGTGCCACCTGGACCACGCCGGAGGTGCCGCCCTGGCTGATGCTGCCCTGGCCCCACTGGTAGAGGCCTTCGGTGGCCTGCGGATACAGCAGGAGCAGGGCGGACGTCATGGAGCCCAGGCCCAGGGCCAGGGCGCTGCCGGCCAGGACCAGCCGCAGCGCACCGGTTCCCAGCCCCGAAAGGCCCAGGACCACAACAGCCGCGGCCAGGCCGCCAACAAAAGCCACTGCAGAGGATGCCAGCAGCGGGAGGGTGAAGCCGGTGACGGAGGCGATGCCCAGGGCAAAGTAGGCGCCGGCGTTGACCGCCAGCGTGTCCGGCGAGGCCAGGACGTTGCGGCTGATGGACTGCAGGGCGGCGCCGGCCACGCCCAGGGCCAGGCCCACAACGATGCCTGCCAGCATCCGCGGGAGCCGCGAGGCCATCACCACGGCGGCCGAATCCTGGTCCGCCGAGCCCAGGAACACGTTCCAGAGTTCCACCGGACCAACGGCCGCGGTGCCCTGGGTGAGGTCGATCAACGCGAGCGCTGCGCACAGGGCCAGCGCGCCGGCCAGGACCCCGGCCACGTCGCCGTTACCGCCGGAGCGCCGCCGGACGGGCGCCTCGGCGGTAACAGCGGCGCTCATGCGATCACTTGGTAAGGGCCGTAACGGCAGCATCGACGTAGGCCGTCATGGACGCCGGGCCGCCGAACATCCAGATGCCGTCGGACAGGCGGTGGACGTTGCCGGCGGTGACGAACGGCAGGGACTGCCAGATCGGGTTGGCGCCGAGGACGTCGGCGAACGGGTCGCCGTCCACCTTGTTGGTGATGTAGAGGAACTCAACGTCGCTGAGGCTGGTCAGGCCTTCGACATCGGTGGATGCCAGGCCATAGTCCTTGTCGCCTTCCAGGGTCCACGCATTGTCGAGGCCCAGTTCCGCGGTGACGTCGCCGATCAGGGAGCCCTTGGTGTAGGGCCGGATGCCTACCTGGTTGCCCTGGGCGTAGCCGTCAGCGAAGGCGACCTTGGCTCCGGCGAGCCCTGCGGCCGCGAGCGTTTCGCGGCCCTTGGCCACGGCGTCGTCGAATGCTGCCTTGACCCCGGTGGCTTTGTCCTCCGTGCCGGTGGCCTTGGCGATCAGGTCCAGGTTGGTGTTCATCTGGGCGATCTGGCCTTCGCCGTTGGCGGAGCGGACCTGCAGGACCGGGGCGATCTTGCGCAGCTGCTCGACGGCGGCGGCAGGCAGGTCGGTGGTGGCCACGATCAGGTCGGGCGCCAGGGACGCGACGGTGTCCACGCTGGGCTCACCGCGGGTGCCGATGTCCTTGGGCTCGTTGTCGAGGGGAACGGCGGCGGCCCAGGCGCTGTAGCCGGGGACATCGGCAACACCTACGGGGTCAACGCCGAGGGAGACGAGGTTTTCCACGACGTTCCATTCGGTGCCCACCACTTTGGTGGCGGGGGCGTCGAGGGTTATGGTGGTGCCGCTGGCGTCGGTCAGCTCGATGCCGGCTCCGGAGGCCGAGGGGTTGGCGGCAGGTTCCGTGGTTCCACAGGCGGAGAGGGCCAGCGCCGCTGCAACAGCGGCGGAGGCCAGGATTGGCTTCTTCATGGGGATGTAACCAGTCTTTCGGTACGGGTGTGGTGCTTGCCGATGGCGCGGGTGCGCAACCGGCCGGTGCTTGGATCGGTGTCGACCTCGATCCGGATTCCGTAGACCCCGCTCAGAAGCGCGGAGGTGAGAACGGAGGCTGGTGTGCCGGACGCAATGACACGCCCCTGGCCCAGTAATACGACCCGGTCGGCGAGCGCCGCGGCCTGGTCAAGATCGTGCAGGACCACGCCCACGGCGATGTCCTGCTGGTCGGCGAGGTCCCGGATGAGGTCCAGGAGTTCCACCTGGTAGCGGAGGTCCAGGTAGGTGGTGGGTTCGTCCAGCAGCAGCACGCCGGTTTCCTGCGCCAGGCAGCTGGCCAGCCAGACGCGCTGCAGCTGGCCGCCGGAGAGCTGGTCAACGCCGCGGTCCGCCACTCCGCCGGTGCCGGTCAGGGCCAGGCACTTATTCACGACGGCGGCACCGGCCGGATCGGCCTTGCCCCAGCGGCCGCGGTGCGGGTAGCGGCCGAACTCGACAACGTCGCGAACGCTCAGGCCGGCGGGCGTGGGCCGGCTTTGGGTCAGGAGGGCCACGTGGCGGGCGAACTCGCGCGCCGAGAGGGAGAGTGCGTCGGCGGCTTCGTCACCGGGGCTCCCGCCCAGGGTCAGCGTCCCGGTCCTGGGGTCCTGCAGGCGGGCCAGCGTGCGCAGCAGGGTTGACTTGCCGCTGCCGTTGGGGCCCACCAGGGCGGTGACCTGGCCGGGCACCAGGGTCAGCGACGCATCGTGGACAACATCCGTGCCGCCATAGGCAACGGTGATGCCGGCGCCCTTCAAGGCGTGCGGGATCGCGGGGCTGGACTTAGGGTTCACATACTAAGGCTAGCCTATCCTTAGGGTCCACCCGACCACGTTACGCGGAGTTGTCCCTGTTCAGCGGCTGGCCGCCGGGACCAGCACCCAGAGGACCTCGACCGGCTGGTCGGTGGGGTTCACCCAGGTGTGGGGCTCGCGGCCCGGGAACGTGACGGTGTCCCCCGCGTCGAGGTCGTATTCCTCGTTGGTCAGGATGAGCCGGATGCTGCCGCTGATCACGTGCAGCACGTCGACGTCGCAGTCCACGGCATACAGTTCGGACTCGCCGCGGCCGTGCGGCTCAATAACGGCCTGGATGATCTGGAGGCGGCGTTCGGACCGGGCCGTCAGGAGCCGCTCAACGATGCCTTGGCCGCCCAGGGAAATCCGCGGCCCGTCGTTGCGTTTGGTCAGGTGCGTCTCGGGGGCCGCAAAAAGCTCGCCGATGGAGATCGACAGGACCTGGCACAGGGTGACCAGCGAGGCCACCGACGGGGAGGTCAGGTCGCGCTCAACCCGGCTCAGGAAGCCCTTGGTCAGGCCGGTGGCATCGGCCACCTGTTCGATGGTGAGCCGCTGGGACTGCCGGGCCGCCCGGATCCTCGAGCCGATGGCCACCGGAACGTTGCTCGGTTCAACTGGCAGTGCCTTCATGTACGAACCTTTCATGGCCGGCCACCCGGCCCCACTCTGGAGCAATACTAATGGCCTGTTGCCACTGTGACGCTTCCATGGCGGGCGCGCCACGGCGCCCCGGGGCGCCCTTGACTGTTACGGCCGTCACAGCCTACGCTTTTGAAAACACTTGTTGCCTATCAGGCAATATCTGCGACTCCGGTCTCATCCGCACCCCCAGCAGCGGCGCCCCGGCTTTCCCCGCCCCGGCCCGCTTAACAACCTGCTCCGAGGAGCCAACATGGATGCAAACGTCATCAACATCGCCATTGTGGTGGTGTACCTACTCGCCATGCTTGCCTTCGGCTGGTGGGGCAAGTCCCGCACCAAGTCCAACAGCGACTTCCTGGTGGCCGGCCGCCGCCTCGGCCCGTTCCTCTATACCGGCACCATGGCCGCGGTGGTCCTGGGCGGTGCGTCCACCGTGGGCGGCGTGGGACTGGGCTACAAGTTCGGCATCTCCGGCATGTGGCTGGTGGTGGCCATCGGCGCGGGCGTCCTGCTCCTGAGCCTGCTCTTTGCCCCCATCATCCAGAAGCTGAAGATCTACACGGTCTCGCAGATGCTGACCCTGCGCTACGGCAGCAAGGCCACCCAGGCCTCCGGCATCGTGATGCTGGCGTACACGCTGATGCTGTGCGCCACGTCCACCGGCGCCTACGCCACCATTTTTGTGGTGCTGTTCGGCATGGACCGGGCCTTGGCCATCGCCGTCGGCGGCGCCATTGTGCTGGTCTACTCCACCGTGGGCGGCATGTGGTCCATCACCCTGGCGGACCAGGTCCAGTTCGTCATCAAGACCGTGGGCATTTTTTTCCTGATGCTGCCCTTCACGCTGAACGCCGCCGGCGGCCTGGACGGCATCCGCAGCCGCGTTGATGCGAGCTTCTTCCAGATCGACGGCATCGGTGTCCAGACCATCATCACGTACTTCGTGGTGTACACCCTGGGCCTGCTGATCGGCCAGGACATCTGGCAGCGCGTCTTCACGGCCAAGACCCCCACCGTTGCCCGCTGGGGCGGTGCCACCGCCGGCATCTACTGCATCCTTTACGGCGTGGCCGGCGCCCTGATCGGTATGGCCGCCAGCGTGGCGCTCGCCAACATCGAAATCGCCGCCAAGGACGACGTCTACGCGGAAGTGGCCCAGAACCTGCTCCCTGTGGGCATCGGCGGACTGGTCCTGGCCGCCGCAGTGGCAGCCATGATGTCCACCGCTTCCGGCGCCCTGATCGCCGCAGCGACAGTGGCCCGCGCCGACGTCCTGCCGTTTGTGGCCAGCTGGTTCGGCAAGGACATCAACACGGACGACACCGACAACCCGGAGCACGATGTCCGGGCCAACCGCATCTGGGTCCTGACCCTGGGCATCATCGCCATTGTGATCGCCATCGTCACCAAGGACGTGGTGGCGGCCCTCACCATCGCGTACGACATCCTGGTGGGCGGGCTCCTGGTGGCCATCCTCGGCGGCCTCGTGTGGAAGCGCGGCACCGGGATCGCCGCCGCCGCCTCCATGGCCGTCGGCTCGGTGGTCACCCTCGGCACCATGATCGTCCTGGAAATCAACGCCAAAGCTCCACTGGACGGCATCTACGCCAACGAGCCGATCTACTACGGGCTGGTTGCCTCGGCAGTCGTCTACGTTGTGGTGTCCCTGGCCACGAGGCCCACGGACCCGCACGTTATGCGGAACTGGCAGCGGCGCGTCGCCGGCCAGGACAGCGAGCCGGCGCCCGCAGACGCGGTCCCCACCTCCTGATACCGGGTCGCACGACGGCGGCACCTCCTTTTGTTTCCCAGCAGAAGGAGGTGCCGCCGTCGTCAGTCCTGCCCGGTTGGTCCCGCACGTGGCAGTCCTGCCGGGTCAGTCCTGCTCGTCCCCGCGGACTTCGTCCGGGTCCATCGGGACCTCCCGGTCTTCGGCGTCGTTGACCGGCCGGGACCGGACCGCGGGCTCTTCCGCATCGGGGAAGGGATCTTCCGGGTCCAGGGCGGCGTCGGCGGGCGTTTCCCCGGCATAGTCGTAAGCGGGGTCCGCCTCCACGGCGTCGAGGTGCGGCATGTCCGGGTGCTGTCCGCTGGTGCTCATCACAGAACCTCCACTGATTGACGGTGTGGCACATCGGGTGGGCGCCGGCCGCGCCGCCCATTTCATCTCAGCACCACGCCCGGGGGCGGTCAAGGGGTCCCCGGCTGGCGTGCCGGCGGCTTCCCCACATGATGGAAAAGTTACGGCGGACCGAAACCCCGGAGCTAGGGTTGCCAGCCGAAAAACCGCGGAAATCCGCAGTAAACTGGCGTGGCAATGGAGCCGAAACCGTGCCCCATCCAGCCCAGGAGTCCTCCGTGCCGCAGCACGCCACACCCAATCACCAACCGGCCCCCGCCGGACCCGCGGGCACCCCGGAAACCCCGGTTACCCCGGTTCCGTCGGCCGCCGACATCAGGCGCTGGCGCCAGTACCTCGCCGACGAACGGGCCGAGGCCGCCGTCTACCGCGACCTGGCCCAGAACCGCCAGGGCGAGGAGCGGGCCATCCTGCTGGCCCTGGCCGAAGCGGAGGGCCGGCACGAAGCGCACTGGCTGGGCCTGCTCGGGGACAACGCGGGCCGCACCCGGCCGGCATCGGTCCGCAGCCAGCTGCTGGGCTTCCTGGCCCGCCACTTCGGTTCGGTCTTTGTCCTGGCACTCGCCCAGCGGGCCGAGGGCCGCTCGCCCTACGCCAAGGACCCCAACGCCACCGAAGCCATGGCCGCTGACGAACAGATCCATGAGGAAGTGGTCCGTGGACTGGCCACCCGCGGCCGCAACCGGCTGGCAGGCACCTTCCGGGCTGCAGTCTTCGGGGCCAACGACGGACTGGTCAGCAACCTCTCGCTGGTAATGGGCATGGCCGCCTCCGGCGTGGCCAGCAGCGTGGTGCTGCTCAGCGGCATCGCCGGGCTCCTTGCGGGTGCCATGTCCATGGGTGCGGGCGAGTTCATCTCCGTCCGGTCCCAGCGCGAACTGCTTGACGCCACCCGGCCCACCCAGGTCACCCTGGCTGCAGCACCGAAGCTCGACTTGGAACACAACGAACTCCTGCTGGTCTACCTGGCCCGCGGCATGTCCCAGGAAGCAGCCCAACACCGGGTGGCCGAGCGGATGGGACAGCTCTCCTGCGACTGCGACCCCAGCCTTTCGCTGCACCCGGAAGAGCCGGCGGAAGAGGACCAACACGAGGCCGTGGGCACTGCGTGGGGCGCCGCCCTCTCCAGCTTCTGCTTCTTTGCCTCCGGGGCCATCATTCCCATCCTGCCGTTCCTGTTCGGCCTGACCGGAGTTGCTGCGCTGGTTGTGGCGGGCGCCCTGGTGGGCCTTGCCCTGCTGGGTACCGGTGGCATCGTGGGACTGCTTTCGGGGACGTCGCCGCTGACCCGGGGGCTGCGCCAGCTGGGCATCGGGCTCGGTGCCGCCGCCGTCACCTACGTCCTGGGGCTCGCCTTCGGCACCGTGGTGGGCTAGCTTTGGTGCATCCAACGACGGAAGGCTGACCATGCAGCGCCGGCCCCCACGCCATGCGGAGCCCACGTCGGGCCGCAGCGGGACGCCGCGACCACGCTACCGGCTGGTGCTGGTCGCAGGGCTTTGCGTGGCGGGCGTTTTTGGGGCCGCAGTGGTGCTGGACGATCCACGGGTCAAGCAGTTCCTGGACCTCCGGATCGGGCCCGGCACCCGGCAGGGCGCGGGACCGGGCGAAGGCGCCGTGCCGGGCGACGCCGAAGCCCCGCCGGCCGCAGAGGTCAGTACTGCGGCCCCGCCTGCCGGCGTCGAGGAGGCAGCCGAACCGCTCCTCACCCCGGCCCCGCCCGCCGTCGGAAGCGATGCCTACCATTTCCTGCTGGTCAACGGGGACGGCACACCTGTGGGCTACTCCCCCTGCCGCCCTCTGCACTATGTGGTCAACACGGACCTCGAACCCGACGGTGCGGCCGAGCTGGTGCCGAGGGCCATCGAGACCATTTCGGCAGCAACCGGCATCTCTTTTGTCTACGACGGCACCACTGACGAGCAGCCGTCGGCGCAGCGGCCGCCGTTCCAACCCGACGGGTACGGCGCCCGCTGGGCACCGCTTTTGATCGCGTGGACCACCCCCGAGGTGGCGCCGCAGCTGAAGGGTCCCGTGATCGGCACCGGGGGCAGCACCCACTTCAGTTTCGACGGCGGCCCCAAGACCTTTGTGACCGGAGGCCTGGACCTTGACGCCCCGCAGATCGCCGATGAACTGCTCAACCCTGACGGCGACAAATACGCCACCGCCGTCATTCTGCATGAGCTGGGCCATGTGATGGGCCTGGACCACGTTGATGACCCCGCCCAGCTGATGTATCCGGAGATCGGCACCCCGGAAGGCCTGTCCGACGGCGACCGCAACGGCCTGTATGAACTCAGCAAGGCTGCCTGCCGCAAGGACCTCTAACCCGCCCTGGTGGCATGTCCTGGAAAAGTCCTGATGTCACGACAGGTCAAATTGCCTGGTCACCGCCAGGGCAGGCCTTGACCCGCCGTCCGTCCCTGCTACCATCAGGGAAGAAACTATGTCCTATCAAGAGAACATATACCGGCAAAGCAGCCGCCTGCAGCCACCGCCGCACGGCGTCCGGCCGCAACCAAGGAACAGGAACGTACCGTGGCGAACAACCTGGGTGTCAGCATCGACCGCTCCTCTCCCGTGCCCCTCTACCACCAAGTGGTGCAGGGAATTGAGGCCGCCATCCACAGCGGCATCCTCGAACCGGGCAGCCGGCTGGACAACGAGATCGACCTGGCAGCCCAACTGAACCTTTCGCGCCCCACCATGCGCAAGGCCATGGACGAACTGGTCCGCTCGGGCCTGCTGGTCCGCAAACGCGGCGTCGGCACCCAGGTGGTCTCCAGCCAGGTCCGCCGGCCGCTGGAACTGTCCAGCCTGTTTGATGACCTCACCAACAACGGCAAAAAGCCCACCACTGATGTGTTGAGCTTTTCCCACGTGGATGCGGACGAAGCCACCCTGGCCACGCTCCAGCTGCCGGCCGGCTCCAAGGTCTACCACTTCACCAGGCTGCGGAAAGTCGGGGGCAAACCCCTGGCCCTGATGGAAAACTGGGTCCGCGACGACATTGTGGGCATGGACGAAGCCCTGCTGGCAGCTGAGGGCCTCTACGCCGTGCTGCGCCGCGGGGGCGTCAACTTCCGGCTGGCCAACCAGCGGATCGGCGCCATGATCGCCAATGAATACCAGGCCTCGATGCTGGACACCAAAGCCGGCCACGCACTGGTGACCATGGAACGCACCGCAGTGGATGACACCGGCAGGCGGGTTGAAACCGGGCACCACGTGTACCGCGCCGATTCCTACAGTTTCGAAATGACACTCGTACAGCGCTGATTTATTAGGAGCAATCCCCATGACCAACTGGGTCTATCCCCTGGGTACCGCCGCCGACGGCCCGTGGGACGTTTCGATCGGCACGTCCGATTCCGTCCTGCCCGTTGCCGGTTGGGCGCATACTGGCCTGAAGGTTGCGACGCTGGCCGCGGGCACCGCCGTCGTTCTCCCTGCGGCGGACGAGGAACGCATTGTGGTGCCCCTCAACGGCGCCTTCAGCGTCACGGTTGACGGCACCAAGTACGACCTGGCCGGCCGCGGGTCGGTGTTCCATGGCCCCAGCGACGTCCTTTACTCCGGCACGGCGCGGGAAGTGAGCATTACCTCGGCCGACGGCGGCCGGGTGGCCGTGGCAACAGCCCCCGCCGGTGCCGGCTACCCCACGCGGCTGGTGACGGCGGCTGAAACGCCCGTGGAATTGCGCGGGGCCGGCAACTGCTCACGCCAGGTGCACAACTTCGGCACGCCCGCCGCCCTGGAAGCGGACCGGTTCATCGTCTGCGAAGTCCTCACACCCGCCGGCAACTGGTCCTCCTACCCGCCGCACAAGCACGATGAGGAAAAGGACGGCGAAACGTCCCTCGAGGAGATCTACTACTTCGAAACCCGGGTTGCGGCCGGCTCCGCAGCACCGGCGGACGCCGACGCGATCGGCTACCAGCGGGTCTACGCCTCGGACGAGCGGCCCATCGACGTCTCCGCCGAGGTCCGCACCGGCGACGTGGTGCTGGTCCCTTACGGCTGGCACGGCCCGGCCATGGCTGCCCCCGGCTACGACCTCTATTACCTCAACGTTATGGCCGGTCCGGGCCCGGTCCGGGAATGGCTCATCAGTGATGACCCGCACCATGGTTGGGTCCGCCAGGGCTGGGCGGCGCAGGATGTGGACCCCCGGCTGCCGTTCGGCGCCTGAACCCTGCCATGCCCCTGCTGACGCGGCGGGGTACCTGGCCGCAATGGCATAGTGGAGTCTTGTGAAAGAGACTTCCGGCGCCCGCCGGCCCGCGACCATGGCGGACGTGGCGCGCGACGCCGGAGTAAGCCGTGCCCTGGTCTCGCTGGTGATGCGGGATTCCCCCAAAGTCTCGCCGGCCAGGCGGGCCGCGGTTGAGGCCAGCGCCAGCGCCCTTGGCTATTCGCCGAACAGGCTGGCCAGCCGGCTTGCCAGCCGCCGGACCAGGACGCTCGGAGTGCTGTTCCTTGACCTGCACAACTCCGTTTTTGCCGACATCTACGACGGCATCACCGAAGCCTTGGTGGACAGCGGCAACCAGGTGATGGTGGCGGTGGGATCCGCCGATCCCCGGACCGAGATCGAAGCGGTCAGGAACTTTGTTGACCTCCGCGTGGACGGCGTGATCCTGGCCGGCTACACGGGTGCTGCGAACGAACTGGCAGCAGCGCTTCGCGGGACGGATGCCGTGGTGATCACCCGGGACCTCGGCTTGCCGGGCGTGGGCTCTGTGATGACAGACGACTTCCGGTCCGGCGTTATGGCCGTGGAGCACCTGTACGGGTTGGGGCACCGCCGGATCGCCCATGTGGACATCTCGGAGTGGATCCCCTACACCGCCCGCCGCGAAGGGTACCTGCACGCCATGAAGGACCATGGCCTGCCGCCCCTGTTGATCCACAGCGACATGACCGAGCGCGGTGGCCGGACCGTGATGGAGCAGTTCCTGGCTACCGGGGCCGAGCTGCCCACGGCCGTCTTCGCGCACAACGACCTCACGGCGATCGGCGTAATGGAAGCACTCGCGGGGGCGGGGCTGCGGGTGCCGGAAGATATGGCAGTGGTGGGGTGCGACAACATCGAGGTGGCGGCGTCACCCCTGATCGGGCTGACATCGATCGACCAGCACCCCGGCGAACTCGGCCGGCTGGCGGCCCGGGCCATGCTCCACCGGATCGATGGTGCCGGCGGGGTTGGCGTTCCGGCCGTGTCCCGAAAGCTGGAGCCTGCACTGCTGGTACGCCGTTCGTCGGATCCCGCCGCCGGGAAACCTTTGCCGGGAGGGCTGCCGCCGGACGAGCTGCAGAAAGGCTGAAGCCGGGCCCGCCGGGCTACCCGGTCAGCGCCGGGTAGCGGCCAGGTCTGCGGCCCCGCCAGCCAGCTGGCCGGCGTCGCGCGGGATTCCCTGGTGCGGGCCGCCGTCGTCCGCTTCGCTGGCGACTACTCCGGCGTCACGAACCTCCCCCGCACTGTCCCCCGCGCCCTTGGCGCTGCCCCGCTTGGCGGCGGCTGATGCAAACACCATCACGCCCAACCCCAGGATGGTGATGCCGGCGCCGGCCCAGATGGGTGAGGTGTAGCCCAGCCCTGCGCTGATGGTGACCCCGCCCAGCCAAGCGCCCAGGGCGTTGCCCACGTTGAACGCGCCAATGTTGGCGCCCGAGGCCAGAGTGGGGGCAGTGCTGGCGTACTTCATCACGCGCATCTGCAGGCCGGGAACCGTGGCAAAGCCAAAGCCGCCCATCAGCACCAGGGACACCACGGTCAGTGCCTGGTTGCCGGCCGTCAGCGCGAAGGCCACCAGCACCACGGACAGGACGGCCAGGACCACCACAAGGGTGCGGTCCACATTGCGGTCGGCCGCCCGGCCGCCCACAGTGTTTCCCACAAACAGGCCCACTCCGAAGACGATCAGGAGCCACGGCACGGTGCTGGCGGCGAATCCTGAGACCTCGGTCAGCGTGTAGGCGATGTAGGTGAAGGCACCGAACATGCCGCCGTAGCCGAGGATGGTCACCAGGATGGACAGCCAGACCTGGCCGGAACGGAAGGCCTGCAGCTCCCCGCGGAGGCCGCCGGCTTCCGCCGGTGCCCCTGACGTCTTGGGAACCAGGAGCAGGATGCCGGCCAGGGCGATCACCCCAATGCCTGTGATGGCCCAGAACGTTGCCCGCCACCCTGCAGCCTGGCCCAGCAGGGTGCCGAAGGGAACGCCAAGCACGTTGGCCGCGGTCAGCCCGGTGAACATCAGTGCGATGGCCGCCGCCTTCCGGGTGGGGGCCACCATGTCCGCGGCCACCACCGCGCCGATGCCAAAGAACGCGCCGTGGGCAAGGGCCGCGAGGATCCGGCCTGCCATCATGGGCCAGTATTCCGGCGCGGTGGCGGAGAGCAGGTTGCCGGCGATGAACAGGACCAGCAGGGCGGCCAGCACCGGTTTACGGTCGAACCGCGAGAGCGCTGCTGTGAGTCCGAGGGCGCCCACCACCACGGCCAGCGCATAGCCGGAGATGAACCAGCCGGCTGCGGCTTCACTGACGGCAAAGTCCGCCGCCACCTCAGGCAGCAGTCCCATGATGACAAATTCGGTGAGTCCGATCCCGAACCCTCCGAGTGCGAGTGCTAGCAAGCCAACAGGCATGGCGGTGCTCCTTTGAGCTGTACGTTGGGTGGAAAGGCGCCTAAGATAGTTGCAGGCGCGGTATTTATTGTTGCACAAGCAACTATCCCGCGCAAGCAACTACTTTTGCCTGCACAACAGCAGCTTCCGGGCCGCAGCGAGGAGCACACCATGGGCATCAAGGACGACGCCGTCGAGGTCCGGGCGCAGGGGTGGCGCACGCTGGCGGCCCTGCACGGCCTGATCGAAGGTGAGCTGGAACGATCCCTGCAGGCCGAATCGAAACTGTCCGTTGTCGAATTCACCGTCCTGGACGCCCTGAGCCGCCAGGACGGCTGGCACATGCGGATGCAGCAGCTGTCCCGGGCCACGGCATTGAGTCCCAGCGCCACCACCCGCTTGGTGAACCGGCTGGAGGACCGGGGACTCCTGACCAGGATCCTGTGCGACGATGACCGCCGGGGCATCTACACCGAGCTCACCGGCAGCGGCAGCAGCCTCCTTGCCGAAGCACGGCCCGTCCACGATGCAACCCTGGAACGGGCACTCGGCGAAGCCCAGGCGGTGCCGGAACTGGCTCCGCTGGTGGACGCGCTCCCCCGGCTGCACTCCGGGTCCCCGTCGGGCACACAAAACTCCCCCTAAGCGTGACTTAGGGGGAGCCTGCTGGTGTCGCTGTTACAGCTGGACGGCTGCGGAAGTGTCGAGCCGCACCGGGGCCCCCGTAGCCAGGGATTCCTGGGCTGCGTCGGCCACCCTGGAGGCGGCCACAGCGTCCTCGGGGGTGCAGGGGTTTTCCCTGCGGCCCAGGACCAGGTCCACAAACGCAAGCATTTCGGCGCGATATGCCTGATGGAAGCGGTCGGCGAAGGTTCGGTGCGGTTCACCGGCGGGAAAAGCCACGCCGGCTTCGGCAGACTTCAGTGCTGCCTGGCCATCCAGTCCCACCATCATTGAGTCGGCTGACCCTTGGATCTCCAACCGGACATCGTGCCCTGCGCCGTTGTAGCGGCTGGCCGCGACGCTGCCCAGGGTGCCGTCGTCGAACGTCACGATGGCCAGCGCGGAGTCCACGTCGCCCACCGCCCCGATGGCGGGGTCGCCGTTGTTGGAACCCTTGGCGTAAACCTCGGTGATCTCCCGGCCGGTAAGCCAGCGCAGGATGTCGAAGTCGTGGACCGAGACATCCCGGAACAGCCCTCCGGACGTGGCAAGGAAATCAACGGGCGGCGGCGCCATGTCGCAGGTCACGGCGCGCAGGGAATGGATCCAGCCCAGCTCACCGTCCCGGTAGGCTTGCCGCGCCGCGAGGTAGCCTGCATCAAAGCGGCGCTGATGCCCAATCTGCACCACGCCGCCTTGTTCCCGGACGTAATCCAGCACCGGCAGCGAGTCAGGGACGTTCATGGCCACCGGCTTTTCGCAGAAAACCGGGATGCCCGCGTCCACGCCGGCCTTGATCAGCTCCGGGTGCGTTCCGGTGCCGGTGGCGATGACAAGCCCGTGGATGCCCGAGCTGACCAGGGCAGCCACGGACGGCACAAACTCTGCCCCCAACCCGTCGGCGACCGCGCGGGCGTGTTCCTGCGCGACGTCCGTCAGCCGGAGCTCCAACGCAATTCCCTCACGGTTCAGGTCGGCTTGGAGGCCGGCGATGTTGGTGGCGTGCATAACGCCGATCCGGCCTACACCCACCAGGCCAAAAACGATTTTTTTCATGCTGTCGCCTCCTTGGCGTTCTTGGGACGCCTGCGGCGTGCTGCCGGGCCGGTCAATACGACACCTTGGTGAAGGCGCCGTCGCTATGCAGGGAACGGGTCATGGCCTGGGCCACGAGCGCCGCGTTCAGGCCGTCCCGGGCCGTGGCAAGCGGGGGCGGTTCTGCGCTGCGGAGCGCGGATACCCAGGCCTGGAGCTGCAGCCGATAGGCATCGGCGAACCGCGGACGCCAGTCTTCCGGGATGCCGGCGCTGGTTCGGCCGTCCTGGCGGCTGGCAAGGGCCGGCGGTTCCGGCAGCGCCAGGGTGCCGGCTTCCGAGACGACCTCGCATGCCGTGGTGTAGCCGTAATGCGCATTGAGGAAGAGTTCCAGGGTCACCATGGTCCCGTCACCGGTGCGCATCAGCATCAGCGCGGGGTCCCGCAGCCCGGCAGGGCTGTGCCGGGAACTGCGGCCTGCCTGCCAGGACACCTCAGTGATCGGCGAGCCCAGCAGCCAGGGAATCACGTCAAGTTCATGGATCGCCGAATTGGTGATTGCCGACTCGGTGCTGGCGCCGGGCCCGGACGCTGCGGTCCGGCTGGTGCAGCGGACCATCAGCGGCTCGCCCTGCGACCTGGCCGCCACGGCCTCGCGAAGCAGGACGTAGCCCGGATCAAACCGGCGCATAAAGCCCAGCGACAGCAGCGAGGCACCGGTTGCTGCCACAATGTCGTCGTCTGCCGCCACCACGTCCCGGCTTTCCAGCAGGGTGGGGGCCAACGGCTTTTCGCAGAGCACCGGGGTCATCGCCTCAAAGCATTCGAGCACCAGGCCTGCGTGGGTGGAATCGTGGGATGCCACAACCACAGCGTCCACGTCGCTGGAGTTGATCAGCTCGGAGGGATCGGTGGTGGTCCGCGCCGTGGGCGGCGCAGCTTCCGCGGCGCGGACCGCGTCGAGGTCGGCCACAAACGTGACTTCAGCCCCGCTGATGGTGGTGGAGAGGTTCCGGATGTGGTCGGCGCCCATAACGCCGGCGCCGATAACGCCCACGCGGATTGGCATACTGTGTCCCGTCTTTTGTGCGTTTTGGTCCGGTCAGCGGTGTTCGTTGACGTCTGCGACGTCGGCCTGGACTTCCTTGACGATGTCGTTGTGGCCGCCGAGCTGCTGGAGCTCGTGGGCGAGTTCGGCGAGTTCGGCGCCGCCGGCCATCTGGGCGGTGAGTTCGTCCAGGGTGATGTCTTTTTTGTCGTAGTAGCCGATCGAGGTGCCGCGCTTGAGGAGCAGGAACCTGTCTCCGACGGGGAACGCGTGGTGCGGGTTGTGGGTAATGAAGATGACACCCAGCCCACGGTCGCGGGCCTGGAGGATGTAGCGGAGCACCACACCGGATTGTTTGACGCCCAGGGCCGCTGTGGGTTCGTCGAGGATGAGGACTTTCGCACCGAAGTACACGGCGCGGGCGATCGCCACGCATTGGCGTTCACCGCCGGAAAGCTGACCGATGGGCTGCTCAACATCGCGCAGGTCGATGCCCATTTCCGCGAGTTCCTTTTTGGTGATGTCCTTCATCTGTTGCACGTTCAGGCTTTTGAAGGGGCCAAAACCGCTGGTCAGTTCCGAGCCGAGGAAGAAGTTCCGCCAGATCGGCATCAATGGGACCACGGCAAGATCCTGGTAGACCGTGGCGATCCCGGCGTCCAGGGCATCCCGGGGGGAGGTGAACTTCCGCTCCTCCCCCATGATCTTCAATGTCCCGGCGTCGTGCTGGTGCAGGCCGGCGATGATCTTGATCAGCGTTGACTTGCCTGCACCGTTATCGCCCAGGACGCAGGTAACCCGGCCGTTGTCCACGGCCATCGTGACATCGCGAAGGGCCACGATGTTTCCGTAGTTTTTTCCTACCGCGTCAAGGGACAACAGGTGCACCGGGGTGTGCGTGAGCGGGTCCTGCTCGTTCTGCAGCAGGGTCTGCTGGTCAATTTTGTTGGCATTCATGGATCCGGGTCCTTACTTCAGCTCTGCACGGCGTTTGACGATCAGGTTCACGATGGTGGCCAGCAACAGCATCAGCCCCAGGAAGAACTTGAACCAATCCGGGTTCCACTGCGCATACACGATGCCTTTATTCGCCATCCCGAAGATAAACGCGCCAACAGCGCCACCGACCGCCGAACCATACCCGCCGGTCAGCAGGCAGCCGCCGATCACCGCAGCGATGATGTAGAGGAACTCGTTGCCCACCCCCTCACCGGACTGCACCGCGTCGAAAGCGAACAGATTGTGCATGCCCAGCACCCAGCCGCAGAATCCCACGGCCATAAACAGCCCGATCTTGGTGGCTTTGACCGGCACACCCACGGCGCGGGCGGCGTTTTCGTCGCCCCCGACGGCGAAGATCCAGTTGCCCACTTTGGTGCGGAGCAGGACCCAGGATGCCACCGCAACCAGCACAATCCAGATAAATACAGTGTTTTTAACTTCCACCCCGCCAATGTTCACCGAGGAGGAAAACACGGCCTGCGCGGACGCGAACCCGTCCATCGTCGAAATTGAGGGGGACGACACACCCCCGCCGATCAGCCGGGTCAGACCCAGGTTCAGGCCTGTCAGCATCAGGAACGTCGCCAGCGTCACGATGAAGCTGGGCAGTTTGGTTTTCATCAGGATCCACCCGTTGATGTAGCCGATCCCTAGTGATACCACCAGTGCCAGGACCACCCCGACCCAAACATTCACGCTGAAGTACCAGCTGAACATCGAGGCCGTCAACGCCGAACTGATCACCGCCACGCCGGTGGAAAGGTCAAACTCCCCACCAATCATCAGCAGCGAAACGCCCACCGCCATGATCCCGATCGTGGAACTGCCGTACAAAACCGTCGCAAACGCGTTGGGCTGGATAAACGTCTGGGATACGGACGCGAAGAATACAAAAAGGACAATCGCGCCCACGAGGGCACCGACCTCAGGCCGGCCCAACAGCTTCTGCAACGGATTCCGCCGGCCAACACGTTCATCCACTACGGGCGGCCTGGTCAAAGTTTGAGTCATGATGTTCTCCTTCGTGCGGGCCCGGGGTCTCCCCCGGGCCCGTGGACAAACTGTTTAGCGGACGCCCTGCTGGGCGAAGGTCAGGGCAGCTGAAGCAGCGGCCTTGTCAACGACGGTGGGGCCGGTCAGGACGGGCTGTCCGCCACCGATCTTGAACCCGCCGCGCTTGTTCTGCCAGAGCGCATCAATGGAGCCGTAGCCCTGCAGCCACGGCTGCTGGTCAATCGTGAATAGGATCTCGCCGTCGGAGATTTTCTGGGCCAGGTCGGCGTTCATATCGAACGAGGCCACCTTGGCCTTGCTGCCTGCGGACGTTACGGCCTTGAGGATGGTCAGCGTGAACGGTGCACCGAGGCCGATGATCGAGTCGGCGTCCGCAGTGGCCTGGAGCTTGGCCGTCACGGTGGAGGAAACCTGGGTCATGTCCGTGCCGGCGACGTAAAGGATCTCGGTCTCCGGGAGCTTCTCCTTGACGCCTGCGCACCGGGCTTCGAGCCCCACGTGGCCCTGTTCCTGAATGACGCAGATCGGGTGCTGCAGGCCCTCGGCCTTGAGTTTGTCACCGGCTGCAGCGCCGGCCAGCTTTTCGTTGGAACCGAAGTGGGTGAAAGCGCCGAGCTGGGCCGAGACTGATTCGCCGGCGTTGAAGCTGACCACGGGGATCCCGGCGGCTGTTGCCTTCTTCAGCGCATCCTTTAGGGCGTCCGGCTTGGCCAGGGTGACGGCGATCCCATCAACCTTTTGGTCAATGGCCTGTTCAATCAGCTGGGCCTGGCGCCCGCCTTCCGGGTCGGAAGTGTAGAGAAGTTCAACGTTGTCCTTGGCCGAGGCTTCTTCAGCCCCTTTGCGGACAATGTCCCAGAAGGTATCGCCCGGAGCCGCGTGGGTGATCAGTGCGATTTTTATCCGGTCCGTCGTGGCCACCTGGCCGCTGCCTGCATTGCTGCCCGCATCAACCGGCTTGCCTCCGGTGCTGGAACAGGCGCTCAGGGCCAGCATGGGGACAACTGCAGCCATGAGTGCCGCCTTACGCCAGGAAAGCGTCTTCACGATAAATCTCCTTCGATTTTCCGGCTGGACCGGCGCATCCTTGCACCGGTTCGCTTGCCGTCTTCATTGATCATGGTGACTCGGACCACACATGTCAAGAGTTTGTACTGACATAAGTATGTACTTACGTGAGCAAATTGGCTTGAAGGCAAAAAATGACGTCGAAGGTGCAGTTTTAGCGCGCTCTATCCCTTATATGGCGCGGAACGCAGAACGGCCGCCCGTCGGGTGACGGGCGGCCGTTTTGCGCTGGAAAACGATTCGAAGGGGCTACTGGCGCTCTTTCACCACAAGATTCCGGAAGTAGTGCTCCAGGTCCTCGAGGCTCTTGTCCTTGGTTTCCGGAACGTACCTGGCGGCAAATGCGATCGCACCGACCCCCAGGACCGCAAACACAAAAAATGTGTTGGACAAGCCGATGGCGGCAAGGAGTTGGGGGAAGCCGAAGCCCACCAGGAAGTTGACGATCCACAGGACGAAAGCGGAGGCTCCCATGCCGAGGCCGCGGATCTTCAGCGGGAAGATCTCCGAGAGCATTAGCCACGTTACGGGCGAAATGGCACCCTGCTGGAACGCCAGGAACGTCACCGTCAGGGCCAGGATAACAAAGCCCCGGGCGGAACCCTCAGGCAGGATCAGCGAGAACACTCCGATCAGGACCAGGGCGGCGGTGGTTCCTATCTGTCCGGTGATCAGCATGCGGCGCCGTCCCACCCGGCCCAGCAACCAGATGCCTACAAACGTGGCAAGGACCGAAATCACGCCGTTTGCGATGTTCGCCGTCAGCGCGGCTTCACGGCCGAAGCCCGACTGCGCCAGGATCTGTGTGCCGTAATACATGATGGAGTTCACGCCGGTGATCTGCTGGATCACTGCCAGGCCCAGGCCCACAAAAAAGATGCGGCGCAGCCAGGGAATACCCAGGTCCTTCCACGTGCCCATTTTGGACTTGTAGTCCTCCACAGCCATGGCTTTGACCTCTTCGAACTCCGCCCGGGCCTCGGCTTGGGACCTGATGCGCTGCAACACGCTGAGGGTCTCCCCGAAGCTGCCCATGGAAGCCAGCCAGCGTGGGCTTTCCGGCATGAAGTTCATGCCGATCCACAGCGCGATGGCGGGCAGGGTGGCAATGACCAGCATCCAGCGCCAGATGCCGCCGGCTTCCCCGAAGGTGTTGCCCAGGTAGGCGTTGAAGATGAACGCCAGCAACTGGCCCGTGACGATCATCAACTCGTTCTGCGTGACGATCCGCCCGCGCCGGTCACTTGGCGAGACTTCGGCCAGGTAGACGGGTACCGTGACAGACGCTCCGCCCACCGCCAGGCCCAGGATGAACCTGGCCGCGATCATCACCTCGGTGGTGGGCGAGAAGGTGCAGGCCAGGGTGCCGATGAGGAATACCACGGCCAGGACCATGATCATCTTGCGGCGGCCGTTCCGGTCCGCCAGCCGGCCGCCCAGCAGCGCACCGAAGGCGGCGCCGAACAGCAGGGAAGAGGTGACCAGCCCTTCGGTCAGCGGCGTCAGGCCCAGGTCCTCCTGCATGTATGGCAACGCGCCGTTGATCACGCCGGTGTCGTAGCCGAACAGCAGGCCGCCGAAGGTGGAGATGATGGTGACCGTCCGGAGCGCCCGCTTGTGGTTGCCGGGCTGTTTGGTTGTGGTCTCCACGGGGATGGGGGACGTCATACGCTCACCTTTTGGATGTACTGGTTGATGGTGTCCAGCTGGTAGCGGGAGACCTCATCCGCGTGGTCGTCCTCCGCAAAGACACTGGAGACCATCACGGTATCGTCCCGGTCGAGGAAGCCGATTTCCTTCAGGCCGCCGAAGAACTCGTCCCAGTTGACGTCGCCGTCGCCCACTTTAAGGTGCTGGTGCACCCGGACCGGGTTTCCGGGTGGGTTGGTGATGTAGCGCAGCCCGTGCGAGGCGTGGTGGTCCATGGTGTCGGCGACGTGGACCAGGCGGAGCTTGTCGCCCGCTGCCCGCATGATTTCCAGGGGCGCGTCCTTCATGTGGAAGCTGTGCGACGCCACGTACACCAGGCCCACATTCTTGGAGTTCAGGCCCCGGATCACCCGGATCGCGGCCAGGCCTTCCTCAACGAAGTCGTCCGGGTGTGGGTCGATCAGCAGATCGATGCCTTCCCGTTCGATGATCGGCAGCAGTTCCTCCATGGAGCGGTAAAACGCCCGCTCGGATTCCTCGGCCTTTTCCGGCCGGCCGCTGAACTCGGTGTTCATGGTGCTGACGCCGAGGTCCACGGTGATCTGGATGGCACGCTTCCAGTACCGCACCGCGGCTTCCCGCGCGTCCTCGTCGGGCCCGGACCAGCGCAGGACCGGCAGCACGGAGGCGATCTCAATGTCCGCGTCCCGGCAGGCCTTCCGGAGTTGGCCCACCAGTTCATCATCCGCTTTGGGGTGGTTGTAAAACGGAATCAGGTCCTGGTGCGGAGTCATCTGCAGGTACTTGTAGCCGAGGTCCGCCACCACCTTCGGAAATTCAAGCAGGGTGTGCGAGTGGTGGTACGGCGTGGGGTCAAGGGCGATTTTCACAAAAACACTCCATTGTGGATCAGTTGGCGTGGCGGTCGAAGGACTAGTTGTAGAGGTCCGGCTTGGCCGCGAGCTTGACGGCAACCTTTTCGCCGTTCTTCTGCGCCTCGACGCCGGCTTCGCAGCAGGCAGCCGTCGCGTACCCGTCCCAGGCGGTGGGGCCGCCGATGCCGCCCTCAAGTGCCGCGTCCACCCAGGCCTGGATTTCGACGTCGTATGCGGCGCCGAAGCGCTCTTCGAAGCCGGGCGTGACGTTGCCTCCCCAGCGCCCGGCGCTGCGGGTGTAGGGTCCCTTGTCCCCGCCGATGCTGACGATGCCGTCCTCGAAGGACGCCTGGGTGGCAACTTCGTAGCCGAACCGGGCGTTGACGTAGATTTCGACGTCGGCCAGGACACCTGATTCGGTTTCGATCAGGACGTGCTGGGGATCGTGCTGGCCGGCGGGGGCATTTTTGGTGGCCTTGCCCATCCGGACCTGGACGCTGGTGATTTCCTCGCCGGTGAAGAACCGGATGGCATCAAATTCGTGCACCACGGAGTCGTTGATCAGCATCTCGTTGGTGAAGCCGGGCGGGGTTGTGGGGTTGCGGTGCTGGTGGTGCAGCATCAGCAGCTCACCGAGTTCGTGGTCGCGGATGATCTTGCCCAGGGACGCGTACTCGGCGTCGAAGCGGCGCATAAAGCCCACCTGGACGCGCTTGTGGCCCAGCGCCACTTCGGCTTCGACGATCTTCAGCGAGGATTCGGCGTCGGGGGTCAGCGGCTTTTCGCAGAGGATGGGGATGTCCTTCGCGATGGCCTTGAGGAGGATGTCCTCGTGCAGGAACCCGGGGGTGGCGATCAGGACGGCGTTGACGTCGCCGTTGTTGAGCGCTTCCCCGGCATCGGCCAGGGCCACGGCGCCGGGAATGCCTTCGATGGCTGCCTGGGCACGGGCCAGGTCAACGTCGACGACGGCGGCCACTTCGGCGCCGTGGATGCGGGTGTTGAGGCGCTGGATGTGGTCAGCGCCCATGCGTCCGGCACCGATGACGGCTACGCGCAGGGATTCAGTCATTGTTTTGTCCTTCGGAGTAAGTAGGGGTTCAGTTCACGACGGTGCGGGAACCGCACGAGAGCAGGTAGTTGCGGGTGCGCTTGGCGATGGGCATCGGCACATCGAAGGCCACGGGGTACATGTCCTGTTCCACGATCCCGAAAATGGGGCGGTTCAGGGCTTCCACGGCTTCGATGACGGCGCGCAGGTCCGGCAGCCCGTTGGGCGGCTCGGTCATCACTCCGGCCAGGTTGGCGGCCGCCCACGTCATGTTCTCGTCGTTGACCTTTTTGAGGATCTCCGGGTTGATCTGCTTCAGGTGCAGGTAGCCGATCCGGTCCGGGAAGTTCTTGATCAGTTCAAGGCTGGAGGCACCGCAGTATTCCGCGTGGCCGGTATCCAGGCACAGGTTCAGGTACTTGGCGTCCGTGGCGGCGAGCAGGTGTTCGATGTCTGCCTGCGCGCCCACGTGGGAGTCGGCGTGCGAGTGGAACTGCTGGTTCAGGCCGAAGTCCTCCAGCAGGGTCTTGCCCAGCCGGTTGTGTCCGGCGAACAAGTCGGCCCAGGCCTTTTCGGTGAGTTCGCCGCTTTCCACGGCTTCGCCGGTGACGTCGTCGCGCCACATGGCCGGGATGACCACGATGTGCTCGCCACCCATGGCAGCGGTCAGTTCCGCCACCTTGCGGGCCGGCTCCCAGGCGGTTTCCCACTGGTCAAGGCCACGGTGGAAGGCGGTGAAAACGGTGCCGGCGGTGACCTTCAGGTCGCGCTGCTTCAGTTCCTCCGCCAGGCGGGTGGGGTCGTTGGGCAGGTAGCCGTAGGGGCCCAGTTCGATCCACTTGTAGCCGGACTCGGCTACTTCGTCCAGGAAACGCTCCCAGGGGGTCTGCTGCGGGTCATCCGCGAACCAGACACCCCAGGAGTCCGGCGCGGTGCCGATGATCAGTTTGTTCTCTACGTCGGTCATGACAGCGGTGTCTTTCTCTGGTGGGACGTGCGCCGGGGCGTCAGTTGGAGGGGAAGTTGTAGGAGGCGCCGGAGGCGGTTTTGGGTTCCGGCCAGCGGGAAGTAACGACTTTTCCGCGGGTGTAGAAGGAGACGCCTTCTGGACCGTAGATGTGCTTGTCGCCGAAGAGCGAGGCTTTCCAGCCGCCGAAGGAGTGGTACGCCACCGGGACGGGCAGGGGCACGTTGATGCCGATCATGCCGACGGTCACGGAGCGCTGGAAGGTGCGGGCGTGGGCGCCGGAGGAGGTGAAGATCGCGGTGCCGTTGCCATAGGGGTTGGCGTTGATGAGGTTGATGCCGGCGGTGAGGTCCGGGACGCGGACCACCACGAGGACGGGTCCGAAGATTTCCTCGTTGTAGGCGGTCATTTCGGTGTTGACGTGGTCGATCACGGTAGGGCCGACCCAGAAGCCTTCTTCGTGGCCGGGGACAACGAGGTCGCGGCCATCCACCACCATGGCGGCGCCGGCGGTTTCGGCTTCGGTGACGATCCGGATGATGCGTTCCCGGGAGGCGGGGGTGATGACCGGGCCCATTTCGGCGTCGGGTGCGGTGCCGTTGTTGACCTTGACGGCTTCGGCGCGTTCCTGGACCTTGCTGACCAGTGCGTCGGCGGCGTCGCCAACGGCGACGGCCACGGAGATCGCCATGCAGCGTTCCCCGGCGGAGCCGAAGGCAGCGGCAGCGAGGTGGTCGGCGGCGTTGTCAAGGTCGGCGTCGGGCATGATGATGGCGTGGTTCTTCGCCCCGCCGAGGGCCTGGACGCGCTTGCCGTGCCTGGTCGCTGTTTCGTGGACGTACTGGGCGATCGGGGTGGAGCCGACGAAGGAGATGCCGTCCACGTCGGGGTGGGTCAGGAGGCCGTCGACGGTTTCCTTGTCGCCGTGCAGGACCTGGAAGACCCCGTCGGGAAGGCCGGCGTCCTTCCAGAGTTTCGCGAGGAGCATCGAGGCGGAGGGGTCACGTTCGGAGGGCTTAAGGATAAAGGCGTTACCGGTGGCAATGGCCATGGGTGCCATCCAGAGCGGAACCATCACGGGGAAGTTGAACGGGGTGATCCCGGCGACCACGCCGAGGGGTTCGCGGAAAGAGAAGACGTCGATGCCGGTGGAGACCTGGTCGGAATAGTCGCCCTTGAGCAGGGTGGGGATCCCGCAGGCGAACTCGATGACTTCCAGGCCGCGGCCGATCTCGCCTTTGGCGTCGGAAAGGACCTTGCCGTGTTCGGCCGTGATCAGTTCGGCGAGTTCGTCCACGTGCGCGGCGACGAGCTCACGGAACTTGAAGAGCACGGCGGTGCGCTTGGCCAGGGAGATGTCGCCCCAGCTGTCCGCGGCCTTGCGGGCGGCGGCGACGGTGGTGTCCAGGTCGGCACGGTTGGCCAGGCGGAGTTCGCCGGACACGGCACCGGTGGCCGGGTTGTAGACCGGCTGGGTGCGGGTGCCAACGCCGGCGGTCTGGGCGCCGTTGATGAAGTGGTTGATGGTGGTGGTCTGCGTGGAGGTGAGCGTCATGGGACTCTTCCTTGAGTGGTGGGAGGTTCGTATGCTGAAGTGCTGCCGGCCGGGTTCAGCCGAGGAATGTGCGTTGCCGGCTCTTGTGCTCGACGTAGGTCTGGAAGGCCGCTTTGGTGGAGTCCAGTTCGGAGACCTGGGATACGGGAACGTCCCACCAGGACTCGGAGGATGGGGCGTCCAGGAGCGGATCGGATTCGATGTGGATCAGGATGGGTCCGCCGCGTTCGGGGGCGGCCTTGGCGTCCCCGATGGCTTGTTCGAGCTGGGCAATGACCTTCTCGCCCGGCTCGATCCGGATGACCTTCACGCCCAGGGATTCGGCGTTCAAGGCCAGGTCAACGGGCAGGACCTCGCCGTCGTCGAACGAATGCTGCTCATTGTCCAGGACCCGGTACTGCGTCCCGAACCGCTGGGACCCCAGGGACTCGGACAGGGAACCGATGGAGGCGTAGCCGTGGTTCTGGATCAGGACCACAATCAGCTTGATCCGTTCGGCGACGGCGGTGACCAGTTCGGTGTGCATCATCAGGTAGGAGCCGTCCCCCACCATGACCACCACGTCGCGGTCCGCGCCGCCGGCCGCGGCTTCGGCCAGGGCGGCACGCTTCACGCCCAGGCCGCCGGGGATTTCGTAGCCCATGCAGGAGTACGCGTATTCCACGTGGTAGCCGAACGGGTCGCGGACCCGCCACATCTTGTGCAGGTCCCCCGGCAGTGACCCGGCAGCGCAGATCACCACATCCTGGGGGTTCATGGCTTTGTTGGTGGCGCCGATGATGGCGTTCTGGCTGACCAGCGGCGCGTATTCCTGGGCGAAGGCTTCGTCAACGGTGGCGTCCCAGCGTTTCTTCTCCGCTGCGACCTGCGCTTCCAGGTCGGCGCCCACGCGGTAGCCGCCCAGGGCTGCGTTGAGTTTGACCAGTGCCTTGCGGGCATCCGCGACGATTGGCAGGGACGTGCCGTGCTTGTACGCATCGATGGCTGCCACGTTGATGTTGATGAACCTGACGTCCGGGTTTGCGAAGGCTGTCCGGGATGCAGTGGTGAAGTCCTCGTAGCGGGTTCCGATCCCGATGATCAGGTCGGCTTCGGCAGCGATGGCGTTTGCCGCCGTCGTACCGGTTGAGCCGATGGCGCCGAGGGAGTGTTTGTGGTCCCATGGCAGGACGCCGACCCCGGCCTGGGTGTTGCCCACCGGGATGCCGGTCAGTTCGGCGAACTTCGCGAGTTCCTCGTTGGCGTAGGCGTACAGGACGCCGCCGCCGGCGATGACCAGCGGGCGCTTGGCGGCGCGGATGGCCGCCACGGCGCGGCGGATGTCGTCGTCGTCGGCTTCGGGGCGGCGGATCCGCCATTCGCGTTCGGCCAGGAACTCCCCGGGGACGTCGAAGGCCTCGGCCTGGACGTCCTGCGGCAGGGAGATGGTGACGGCGCCGGTTTCGGCGGGGTCGGTCAGGACGCGCAGGCCGTGGTGGAACGCGGAGAACAGCTGCTCCGGGCGGGTCACCCGGTCGAAGAACTTGGACAGTGGCCGGAAGGCGTCGTTGACGGTGAGGTCATACGCGTAGGGCTGTTCGAGCTGCTGCAGGACCGGGTCGGCGGCGCGCGTGGCGAACGTGTCGGAGGGCAGCAGCAGGACCGGGAGCCGGTTGGTGGTGGCCAGGGCGGCGCCGGTCAGCAGGTTCGAGGAGCCGGGGCCGATCGAGGTGCTGATGGCGAACGTCTGGCGGCGGCGGGTGTGCCGGGCGTAGCCCACTGCCTGGTGGACCTGGGCCTGCTCGTTGCGGCCCTGGTAGTAGGGCATGATGGCCGGGTCAAGGTGCTGGTACTGCTTGAGCGCCTGCCCAACACCGGCCACGTTGCCGTGCCCGAAAATGCCGAAGGTCCCCGGGATCAGGCGTTCGCGGTAGTCCACGCCGTTGACGGAATCGACGGTGTACTGCTTGGACAGGTATTCGACGACGGCCTGCGCCACCGTCATCCGGCGGGAACCTGTTGTCCCGGTTCCTGTGATGGTTGCCATGAGGGCCTACTCCGATGCTTCGGCGGTGTGGACTGATGTGGTGTGGTGCAGGAGGGAAGCGGCGGCCGCAACGGCGCCTGCCACATCGCCGTCCTGCGGGTAGAGCAAGGTGCGGCCCACTGTCAGGCCCTGTACGCCGGGCAACGCCAGCGCTGCCTGCCAGGTGGCAAACACCTCGTCCTGGGTCCCGGCAGGGTCCCCGCCCAGCAGGACGGTGGGCAACGTGGTGGCCGCCATCACGCGTTCCATTTCGGCCACAACGGGCAGCTTCATCCAGGTGTAGGCGCTGGTGGAGCCCAGGCCCTGCGCGATGCCAACGGATTTGACCACGGCGTCGGCGGACAGGTCGTTGCGTACCCGGCCCTGCCCGTTGCGGACCGACAGAAACGGTTCCACCATGGCGATGAGTCTGCGTTCCGCGAGGGAGTCGATGGCCTTGGCCGTGGACTCGAGGGTAACCACCGTGTCCGGGTCGCCCAGGCAGATGCGGGTCAGCATCTTCCCGCCATCGGCACCCAGAGCCGCCAGCGCCGCAGCGGTGTGGCCGGTGAAACGGTCATCAAGCTCGTTGACCAGGCCGGCCAGGCCGCCCCGGTTCATCGAACCGAAAACGAGTTTGCCCTCCAGTGCGCCCAGGAGCAGCAGGTCGTCCATGATGTCCGGGGAGGCCAGCACCCCGTCAACGGCCGGGTTGGCCAAGGCGATCTGGAGCCGGTCCAGCAGCAGGCGGCGGTCCGCCATCGCTACAGGGTCGGGACCAACGGCCAGGGCGCCGCGGGCCGGATGGTCCGCTGCCACGATGAAGTTCTGCCGGCCGTATTTCAGGCCGGGGTGGCGGCGCCGGGCCTTCGCGGCGCGGGCCACAGCGTCCGGGTCTTCCAACCGCAGGGTGCTCAGGTGCGCGTAGCGGCGGGGATCATCATCGACCGCGGTGGTGGGGACGGAGGTGACGGTCACAGCGTTGCTCCTTCGGTGGCGAACCGGCCGGGGACCAGGCGTCCGCGTTCGGCCAGCAGCGAGGTGACCTCGTCCGGCGTCGGCATGGCATCGGCGCAGGACAGCCGTGAGGCGACGATGGCCCCGGCAGCGTTGGCGTAATCCAGGACTTCAGCCAGCGGCCACCCGGAGAGCAGGCCGTGGCAGAAGGCACCGCCAAACGAGTCGCCGGCACCGAGCCCGTTTACGGTCTCCACGGGAACCGGGGCGGAGACAACACGCTCCGTGCGGGTTTTTGCCATCACGCCCTCCGGGCCGAGCTTGACCACGGCGATTTCGACGCCGGCAGCGAGCAGCCGGTCGGCCTGCTCATCCGGGGTGCCCTCGCCCACGGCGACAGCGCATTCCTTGTCGTTGCCGATCGCCACGGTGGCGTGCGGCAGGATCTTTGCGACCTCCGAGCGGGCCTCTTCTTCCGATGCCCAGAACATGGGCCGGTAGTCGAGGTCCAGGATGGTGAACTGGCCCTCCTTCAGGCCTGTGCGGGGGCGGGCTTCGTGGGCGGCGGCGTGGGCGCTGCGGCTGGGCTCCTGGCACAGGCCGGTCACCGTGGACCAGAAGATCCCGGCATCGCGGATGGCGTCAAGGTCGAGCCCGGAGGCCTCGATCTGGAGGTCCGGCGCGGTGGGGAACCGGCCGTAGAAGTACAGCGGGAACTCGTCGGTGGCCGGCTTGATCGCGCAGAACGTCACGGCCGTGGGAAGATCCGGTACCGGGGAGACAAAGGCGTCGTCCACATTGAACTTATGCAGCTCACGGTGCAGGAAGTTACCGAACGCGTCATCGCCCGTCCTGGTGATCACCCCGGCCTTCCGGCCATGCCGCGCAGCAGCAACTGCCACATTCGACGGCGATCCACCAAGGTACTTCCCGAAGGACGTAACGTCCTCCAGGTCCACCCCGATATCGTTCGGGTAGATATCAACGCTGATGCGCCCGATCGTAAGAAGCTCATGGGTCACGGTAATCGTGGACCTTTCTGGTGTGAAACTCTGGACCTCTGAAACTGCAGGAGCTCCGGAACTGGCAGGCCGTGGCGGGGGCCACACGCACTACTTTGCCTTAGATCGAATGTCCTGTCAAAGGTTTGTACTGACATGCTTACAACGAACATTTCGGCTGTCGGAAAAGTCCACCGGAACCGCCGGCGTGCTACTTTGCCGGGACCGCCAATTCGCCGGTGACATACTGCGCGCGACCGAATCCAAACGACCAGTCGCCGGCCGTATTTTCCACATAGCCGATAAAAACGTCCTCACCGGCGACGCCCACCGTGGCGAGTTTTCCGGCCACTGCAGCGAACAGCCGCTGCTTGGCCTCCTGCGAACGGCCGCCCTGCGTGAAGATCTGGATCATCACCACTCCCCCGGTCCGCTCGAAGCCCAGGCCTGCATCCTGGGCAACGATCTGGCCTGCAGGATGCTCGGTCAGGATATGGAAATAGTCCCGCTCCGGAATGCCGTACTCGCCAAGGATGGCGTCGTGGATCCCGCGGCTGAGCCGCTGCAGATCCTGGCGGCTGCGTCCTTCATTAACATCAATGCGTACCAGTGGCACTTTTTCTCCTTCAGCAAAGTTTGTACTGACATACTAACAAACTCGCCATAATTGCCACAAGGCTCGAAACCCTTGCGATGGTCCACCGCCGGGCGTACTCTTAATCAATCAAGTAGTTGATAAACAAATCAGTTGATTAGAAAGCAGGTTCCAGTGGACGCCAGGGACGAAGCTCTCGACTCGGCCTTTATGGCCCTGGCGGATCCCGTCCGGCGCGGCATCATCGCCCGGCTGAGCCGGGGGGCGGCCACAGTGAACGAACTCGCGGAACCGTTCGACATTTCCAAGCAGGCAGTTTCGCGGCACATCCAGGTGCTTGAGCAGGCGCAGCTTGTCACCCGCAGCAGGGACGCCCAACGGCGGCCCGTCCACCTGAATCCCGCACGGCTCGAGGCGCTTACCGCGTGGATCGACCAGTACAGGCTGGTCCGCGAAGCGCAATTCCGCAGCCTGGACGCCGTACTCCAAACCAACGCCGCCAGCCGCGGCACCCAGGAGAAGGAACCATCATGAGCAATCCACTCAACCTCACCATTCCCGAAGGCCTGCCCTTCATCGACTCCGAGCGGGAGTTTGATTTCCCCGTCGCCGACGTCTTCCGGGCGCACAAGGAGCCGGACCTGATTGCCCAGTGGCTCGGGCCGCGCGGGCTCAAGATGAAAATCGACCACTACGATTTCCGCACCGGCGGCAGCTACAGCTACCTGCACACAGGGCCCGACGGCGTGGCGTACCAGTTCAGCGGCGTTTTCCATACCGTCAGGGAAAATGACTTCGCCATCCAGACGTTTGAATTCGGCGGCTACCCTGACGTGGTCAGCATCGAGTTCATGACGTTTGAGGACCTCGGGAACGGCCGTACCCGGCTGAGGGGCCATTCGGTTTATCCGTCCCTCGAGGCCCGCGACGGCATGGCGCAGTCCGGCATGGAGGGCGGCATGACGGAAGGCTACGAACGCCTGGACGAGCTGCTCAGCGGCGCAAAAGTCTAGGCGCCAGCGGCACGGAGACCAGCGTACGACGACGGTCCGGTCACCTCCGCTGGGAAGGTGACCGGACCGCCGTCGTACTTAAACAAAAACGCGGGGCCACCTGCCGTCCAAGAGGATGGCAGATGGCCCCGCGCTCTGTGCTGTGAACCTAGAGGGCTGCGAAGACTTCGCGCAGCAGCGTGGCGGTCTCGGACGGCGTCTTGCCGACCTTTACGCCGGCGGCCTCGAGGGCTTCCTTCTTGGCCTGGGCGGTGCCGGCCGAGCCGGAGACGATGGCGCCTGCGTGGCCCATGGTCTTGCCTTCGGGAGCGGTGAACCCGGCCACGTAGCCTACAACGGGCTTGGTGACGTGGGCCTTGATGTAATCGGCTGCACGCTCTTCGGCGTCGCCGCCGATTTCACCGATCATCACGATGGCCTTGGTCTCGGGGTCGGCTTCGAACGCGGCCAGGGCGTCGATGTGCGTGGTGCCGATGACGGGGTCGCCGCCGATGCCGATGGCAGTGGAGAAGCCCAGGTCGCGCAGTTCGTACATCATCTGGTAGGTCAACGTACCGGACTTGGACACCAGGCCGATGGGGCCCTTGCCGGTGATGTTTGCCGGGGTGATGCCCACGAGGGCTTCGCCGGGGGTAATGATGCCGGGGCAGTTAGGTCCGATGATGCGGGTGACCTGGTTGCCTTCTGCGTCCACCTTGGACTGGGCCAGGGCCCAGAACTCTGCAGAGTCCTGCACGGGAACACCCTCGGTGATGACCACTACGAGGCCGATGCCGGCTTCGATGGCTTCAACAACGGCGTCCTTGGTGAATGCCGGCGGAACGAAGACGATGGAGACGTCTGCGCCGGTTTCGGCGATGGCTTCCTTGACGGTGCCGAAGACGGTGATTTCCTTCTCGCCGTGCAGGACCGTGGTGCCGGCCTTGCGGGCGTTGACGCCGCCAACAATGTTGGTGCCGGCCTTGAGCATCAGGGCGGTGTGCTTGGTGCCTTCGCCGCCGGTGATGCCCTGGACGATGACCTTGGAGTCTTTATTGAGGTAGATAGACATTGTCGCGTCCCTTACTTCGCTGCGTTGGCGAGTTCGGCGGCCTTGTCGGCGCCCTCGTCCATGGTGGCGGCCAGGGTAACCAGCGGGTGGTTGGCCTCGGTGAGGATGCGGCGGCCTTCTTCGACGTTGTTGCCATCGAGGCGGACCACCAGCGGCTTGTTGGCGGAGGCGCCCAGTTCGGCCAGCGCGCCGACGATGCCCTTGGCCACGGCGTCACATGCGGTGATGCCACCGAAGACGTTCACAAAGACGGCCTTGACCTGCTCGTCGCCCAGGATGACGTCCAGGCCTGCGGCCATGACCTCGGCGGAAGCTCCACCGCCGATGTCCAGGAAGTTGGCGGGCTTGACGTTGCCGTGGCCTTCGCCGGCGTAGGCCACAACGTCGAGGGTGGACATGACCAGGCCTGCACCGTTGCCGATGATGCCCACTTCGCCGTCCAGCTTGACGTAGTTGAGGTCCTGGGCCTTGGCCTTGGCCTCGAGGGGATCCGCTGCGTCCTTGTCTTCAAGGGCGGCGTGCTTGGGGTGGCGGAAGTCGGCGTTCTCGTCCAGCGAGACCTTGCCGTCCAGTGCCACGATGTCGCCGGCGCCGGTGCGGACCAGCGGGTTGACCTCCACCAGGGTGGCGTCTTCCTTCTTGAAGACATCCCAGAGCTTGAGGATGACCGCGGCGACCTTGCCGCGCAGTTCCTCTGAGAAGCCTGCAGCGGCGACGATTTCGTCGGCCTTGGCCTGGTCGATGCCCACAGCGGGATCGACCGCGATCCTGGCCAGCGCGTCAGGGCGTTCGACGGCGAGCTGTTCGATTTCCATGCCGCCTTCAACCGAGCACATGGCCAGGTAGTTGCGGTTGGCACGGTCCAGGAGGACGGAGAAGTAGAATTCCTCGGCAATGTCGGCACCCTGGGCAATCATCACCTTGTTGACGGTGTGGCCCTTGATGTCCATGCCCAGGATGTTGGTGGAGTGCTCAAACGCCTCATCGGCGGTCTTGGCAACCTTCACGCCGCCGGCCTTACCGCGGCCACCGGCCTTGACCTGTGCTTTGACAACAGTCACGCCGCCGATTTTCTCGGCAGCTGCTTTTGCTTCTTCTGGGGTGTACGCCACGATGCCGGCAAGCACGGGTACACCGTGCGCCTCGAACATATCGCGCGCCTGGTATTCAAACAGGTCCACGGTTTAGTGTCCTTCTACGTCGAAGTAGTTTCTGTACAGTCGGGCACCATCACAGATGATGACCGGGCTGCGGAATGCACGCACCGGCGGCCTGTTGGAAACAAGCCACGCGGCGTAATGCTCCATGGGGAACTCTAGTCCTTTGATGGGACCGGGCCGTTCCAGACTACCCCTTATGTGAGGAAGCACACTATTCTATGGGACGTAGAAAAACCGCGTGAATACGCGGAATTTCAGGGCTTGGCGGGCGCCGGAGAGGGGGTACCGGCGGGAGCCTGGATCAACTCGTATTTCCCGGGCGAAACGAAGAATCCGACGCCTGCCGAAACGTTTCCGCACGCCACCCCGCCGTTGTAGGCGGAGCAGCGCAGCCCGTTCCGTTCCAGGTTTTGGCCGTCCGCCAGGACGGGCAGTTCGGCCATCACGCCGGCCTTGGAACCGCGGGGTCCGTAGGCAGCCTCCAGCTGTGTGACGCCGGAGCGGCATTCACCGTAGCCCGCCTTGTCAGGGGACAGCAGCGCGACCCCACCCAGGTACCCCAGGCCCGTACCGGCGCAGTCGTCCTTGACGTCCTCCGGCAGGGGCACCGGATAGGTGGCCAGTTCGCAATGGGCCACGGGGACGATGGCGAGTTTGTTGTTGGCGGCGTCGCTGTAGTTGTTCTGCTCGTAGGGCAGGTCGAGGTGCTCGCCCCGGGCTGAGGTGAGGGCGCAGGCCACTGTCCGGTCAGCGGTGCTGAAGGTCAGGGCGTCCTGCCCGGATCCGAACGGTTCCGGGTCAGTCAGTGGCGCCTGTTCCAGCTGCGCCAGGGGCGCCAGCGGAGCGGGCGGGGCGTAGCCGGGATCCTCGGTGGTGATCGAGCACGCCGAAACCCCCAGCAGCACCAGTGCGGCCAGGAACCCCAAGACAGTCCGTCGCATGGCCTCCATTATGCCCGGCGCGGCGGCCAGGGGATGCCCGTCGGCCCGGGACAATCGCTCAGGTAGCCGCTTGCGGAACGGCACTTTCCACAACGTCCGCAGCCACATCCGCTGGATCTGCCGCGGCGGGTTGCTCCTGCACTGACAGGGCCCGCTGCCGCCAGCCCGGGTCGCCGAGGATCCGGGTGACTGCTGCGGCAATGGCTGCAGGTGCGGGCCGTTCCGTGCGGAGGTTGATGCCAACCCGCGCATATTCCACCCGGGCGTTGACATCGCTTTTGCCTTCATTGATGCCGGCCACCACCAAGGGCACGCCTTTGGACAGGCTCAGCTGGACGCCGCCGAATCCGCCGTTGGAGACGAAGACGTCAGTGAATTCGAGGACGCGCGGGAAATCGACGTAGTGGCGGATCACCACGTTGGGCTGCGGGTAGCGTGCCTGGAGGGCTTCGGTTCCGCGTCCGCCGGTGGCAACAATCACCAGCATGCCAAGGTCTTTGAGGGCTTCGAGGGCCGGCACCATAAGCTTGTCCGGGTCCACATTGTCCACGGTCCCCTGCGTGACCAGCACTGTTGCGGCGTACCCGGTGGGCCAGTCTTCTTCCCCCGCACCGGGCTGCGGTGCCCGGTACGGCAGCAGCGAGCCAACGTACCTGACCTTCGGGTTCGCGTGCCGGCGGGGAAAGTCGAAGGACTCCGTACCGGTCTGGATGATTGCGGCCGAACAGCGGTACGGTTCATCGGTCAGCCGTCCCTCCCGGGGTACCGGCTGGCCATAGGCGGCGTGTTGGGAACCGCCACAAAATTGATCACCGGGGTGCCCAGCAGATGGGAAAGCAGGCGGTGGACGAACATGGTGGCATCCACCACAGCCACGTCGAAGGGAAAGTCCGCGCGAATCCCGCTGATGTCCTCGAAGAAATTGGTGATGTTGCTGGCGAAGACCTTCTCCCCGTCGAAGCCGATTGCCCGCGGGCCTTTCAGCCTGGCGCGCTCCGGGTAAAGCTCCGTAAGGTTACCGGCCCGGTGTTCGATGGCCCGTGTGAACGGGAGCAGGGGGATGCCCAGGTCGCGCAGCTTCGCTGTGAAGACGGGACCGGTGTACCAGCGAACGTCGTGCCCGCGCTCCTTGAGGCGCATTGCCAGGCCCGTCATGGGGTTGAAATGGCCGTCAATCGCCTGGCTGGCAAAAAGGACTTTCATCGTCCCGCTCCGTTGTGAGCCGAAATCCCGCGCCGAAGTGCTGTGGCGGCGCAGGTTCCTGAAGAATAGCGCTGCCTCCGCGGCCGGACAAGGCTGCCAACCCGGCGGCGCGGGAGCCTATGCGTCCAGTTTGGTCAGTGGCGCGTAGCGGAGCAGCAACCGCTTCTCGCCGACGTCAAACTTCACCTTGGCAACGGTTTTATCCCCTGTTCCTTCCAGGGCCAGGACCGTCCCGTTGCCGAAGCTGGTGTGGTTGACCTTGTCCCCCACACTGACGGCGATGACTTCCTTTTGCGGCTGCACCCGGTTTTTCGCGATGATCGCGGGAACATCGGCATTGAACCCTGCCGAAGAGTCGGCGGCGGCCCCGCGGGACGTCCCGGCGCCCCAGAACGAGCCGTTGTAGCGCCCCGAGCCGATGGCTCCGCCGCTGACGAAGGATTGCCTGCTGCTTCCTTCCCGCTTCCAGTCAACGAGGTCGGCGGGGATTTCCTCCAGGAACTGGCTGGCGGGGTTGTACTGGCTTTGGCCCCACATGCTGCGGACCTCCGACCGGGTCACGTACAGGCGCTTGCGGGCCCGGGTGAGGCCCACGTAGGCCAGCCGGCGTTCCTCGGCCAACTCCTTGGGGTCGGTGGCGGAGCGCTGGTGCGGGAAGAGGCCGTGCTCCATACCGGTCAGGAAGACCACCGGGAACTCGAGCCCCTTGGCCGTGTGGAGGGTCATGAGGGTCACCACGCCCAGGCGTTTGGCCTCGGCCACGGCGGCGTCGATGTCGGCACCGGGCGCGTCCGGGATCTGGTCCGCGTCCGCCACGAGGGAAACCTGTTCCAGGAAGGCGCCCAGGGAGCCTTCCGGGTTTTCCTGTTCGTATTCGCGCACCACGGCCACCAGTTCGGCGAGGTTTTCCACCCTGGACTCGTCCTGCGGATCGGTGCTGGCGCGCAGGGTTGCCAGGTAGCCGGTCTGTTCCAGGACAGCTTCGAGGGCTGCTGCGGCGCCGGAGCCGGCGGCCACCTCGGCGAGGTCGTCCAGGAGTTTCACAAACCCCAGCACGGCGTTGACAGAGCGGGTGGCCATGGCGGGGGCCTGTTCGGCGCGGCGGGCTGCGGCCATGAACGAGATGCGTTCGCGGCTGGCGAGGGCCGCCACCGCCCCTTCCGCGCGGTCGCCGATGCCGCGTTTGGGTTCGTTGAGCACCCGGCGGAGGTTGACGTCGTCGTCCGGGTTCACCAGGACGCGGAGGTAGGCCAGGGCGTCCTTGATTTCCTTGCGCTCGTAGAAGCGGGTTCCGCCCACCACTTTGTACGGCAGGCCCACCCTGACCAGGACATCCTCGATGGACCGGGACTGGGCGTTGGTGCGGTAGAAAATGGCGACATCGCCGGGGCGGAGGTTGTCCTCGTCCTGGAGCCGGTCGATCTCCTTGGCGATGAACTGGGCCTCGGCGTGTTCGTTTTCGCCCACGTAGCCGATGATTTTGTGGCCTTCGCCTTCAGCGGTCCACAGTTTTTTGTCCGGCCGGTTGGGGTTGCGGGAGATCACCGAGTTGGCCGCGCTGAGGATGTTCTGGGTGGAGCGGTAGTTCTGCTCCAGCTTGATGGTCCGGGCCTGCGGGTAGTCCTTCTCGAACTCCACGATGTTGCGGATGTCGGCGCCGCGGAAGGCGTAGATGGACTGGTCGGAATCGCCGACGACGGTGAGTTCGGACGCTCCCGGGCCCTCACCCACGATTTCCCGGACCAGGGCATACTGGGCGTGGTTGGTGTCCTGGTATTCGTCCACCAGGACATGCCGGAACCTTCGGCGGTAGGAGTCGGCGAGCGCCGGGAATGCCCGGAACATAAAGACGGTCTCGGCGATGAGGTCATCGAAGTCCATGGCGTTGGCCTGGCGCAACCGCTGCGTGTAGCCCTTGTAGACGTCCGCAACGGCACGTTCAAAGGGGTCGTTGTGGTTGGCGTCGGAAGCATACGAATCGGCGTCGATGAGTTCGTTCTTCAGCGCGGAGATTTTGTGCTGGATGGCTTTGGGCGCGAACTTCTTGGGATCGAGGTCGTGCGCCTTGGACACCTGCGTGACCAGGCGGAGGGAATCCGCGGAGTCGTAGATGGAGAAGTTGGATTTGAGGCCCACGTTGGCCGCCTCCTGCCGGAGGATCCGCACGCAGGAGGAATGGAACGTGGAGATCCACATGATCTTGGCGCGGCCGCCCACCAGCACTTCGATGCGTTCGCGCATTTCGGCGGCAGCCTTGTTGGTGAAGGTGATGGCCAGGATCTCGCCGTGGTGGGCCCGGCCCGTGGCAATCAGGTAGGCGATCCTGTTGCTGAGCACGCGGGTTTTGCCGGACCCGGCACCAGCCACGATCAGCAGCGCCGACCCGGAGTGCCTGACGGCTTCGTCCTGCTCCGGGTTCAGCCCTTCCAGCAGCTTGGCTGGGTCCAGGCCGTGGTGTCCGTGGCGCTGCCCGGCCGCGTTGGCGCCGGCGTTGTGCCGGTCTCCGGCGGACAGGCTACCGCCTGGTCCGGCCACCGTGGACGTCCCTTCGGGGACCGCCCTGGTGCGGGTTGACGCTGCGGGGGCGGCCTTGAAAGGTCCGTCGGAGTAGGGGTCAAACAACATATCCATGGTGCCTACAAGTCTAGGCGGTGGGACTGACACCTACTTCCAGCCTGTGGATGACGCGGCCGGAACGGGACCCCGGCTAGGCCACCGACGCGGACTCGAGGGCCGCACGCAGCTCGCGGACCGCCGTCGTTCCGCCTGCCACAAACCATTCCAGCCCGTTGACCCGGACGGTGTCCACGGCCCCGCCGGCCGCGCGGACAATCGCCTTTCCGGGCAGCCAGTCCCACTCCGGGCAGCTGTGCTGGAACCAGCACCCCAGCTGCCCGTCGGCCACGCGGCCCAGGTCGCAGGAGCCGGACCCCAGCATGCGGAGGGCAGCGGCGGTGGTGGCGGCAGCGTGCCAGGGCATGGCGCACATGGGGTCCATCAGCCAGTTGGGGTGGATGTAGGTGGCGGCGCCGAGTTCGGCTGCAGGCGTGGCGTTGCGCTGTCCGCCGTTGTCCCGGAACACGGTCAGGACCTCGCCGTTCAGGGTGGCCGGGCGCGCAGTGCCGCCCAGCCACAACTTGTCCTCCTCAGGCTGGAAGATGGCGCCCAACACCACGTCGGAGGAGTCCTTCAGCGCGATGGCGGAGCACCAGTAAGTGGAGCCGTGCAGGAAGTTGTACGTGCCGTCCACGGGGTCGATCACCCAGGTCCGGCCGCTGGTGCCCGGCACGGAGGCGCCTTCCTCCCCCAGGATCCCGTCCTGGGGCCGGCAGCGCTGCAGCTGCCCCAGCACATAGGCCTCCGCGGCGTGGTCCGCTGCGGTCACCACGTCCGAGACGGAGGTCTTCTGCTGCGACTGGAGCCCGGCCATCCGCATCAGCAACGCAAGGTTTCCGGCTTCCCGGACCAGGGCTGCCGCCAGCTGGTAATCGTCCAATGCGGGGTCAAGTTCAACGGCGCTGTGCCTGCCAATGGTCATGGTTTCAGTTTATGGGGCGGGATAATGGGGTTATGGCCAAAACCCCCGCCCAGCGCATCAGGAAGCACGGATCCAAAGCGGTGGTGCCGCAGCACCGGCTCCCGCCGGTGCTGAACCCCACCACCTCCCGGACGCCGGAGAAGGCGCAGAACAACACCAACCTGATCCTGATCGCGGGCGTGGTGGCCAGCCTTTTCCTGTTCTGGTACGTGCACCTGCTGACCCTGGACCAGCTCCGCCAGCTGACCGTTGGCCTGGCGATGCCCGACTCGCTGGTGGGCGGTTTTGATCCCGCGTACATCGACCGGCTGCACAGTGTGATGAATGACGACGCCCGCGGGCAGTTGAACTACGTCCACAAAACTGCCGGCACCCTGTTTCCCCTGATTTTCGGGTTCACGTGGCTGCTGCTGATCGGCACCAACGTTGCCCGTAAGGCCCTCCGGTGGGCGCTTTGGGCCCTGCCGCTGCTGTTTGTGGTGGTCCGGCTCTGGGCCAACGTGGCCATTGACGGCATGCTGGCCACGGAACCAGCCGACCCTGGACAGGTGGCCCTCGCCTCGGTCCTCACCGTGGCGGGCTGGGTGTTGCTGGTCCTCAGCCTGCTGGCCGGTGGTGCAGCAGTGGTGCTGCGGACCCGGAAGCGCAAGACCGCAGCCTAACCCCGCAGCTGCTTGCGCTGGCGGTGAACCCGCCGCGCGATGACCAGGCCTGCCGTGGCAATGCCCACTGTCACCGGATAGCCCATCAGCCGTTCCAGGGTTCCCGGCTCGGGCACGTCCATGCCGGTAAGTCCGCCCGTCGCCAGCGCGGCAAGGGACACCGCGCCGCAGGCGAGGATGAACCAGGCCATGGCTGTTTTCCGCAGCCACAGTCCGCCCAGGACCAGCAGGGCCGCCGCCCCGGCCAAGAAATACACCACAGCGCCGATGTAGTGCCACGCGGATCCTGCGTCCTCGGGCACCAGCCCCACCACCACGGTGCCCACACCGGCTGCGCCCGTCAGCAGGCGCACGGCGATGGCAGCCCGCCAGGGTGCGCGTCGGCCCGGCTCAACGCGGGCCCCGGGCCGGGCCGCTACGCACAGCAGCCCGGAGGTGAGCAGGATGGCGCCCAGCACCATGCCCAGCCCCTGGACCACAAAGGAAGCGTTCATCAGCCAGTTCAGGGGCGAACAGACGTCCCGCCCGTCGTACACACCGCAGTGCAGCGCGCCGAGGTCGCTGATGTAGCCGGTCCGCAGGTCATAGGGCAACGGTCCCGCCCACGCGGCGATCACCGCCGCTTCGGCGGCGAAATACTGCAGGACGCTCAGCACCGCCCACGCGCCCACGTACTGGCGGGTGGCGGCGGTGTCCGGAACCAGGGCTGCCGCGGGCGCGGCGGACGGGGCGGAATTCATGCCTTGAGCGTAGTACGGCTCCGCACCTTGTATGCTTGTATCCGTGTCCGGCCGGACTGCCTCGCGGTTCACGGAACGCCCGCCCTCGTAGCTCAGTGGATAGAGCACGGCTCTCCTAAAGCCGGTGTCGTTGGTTCGATTCCAATCGAGGGCACTTGAATGAACTGCCTCCGGAGTTTGATCTCCGCGCCTACCTCCTGGGTGGCCCGGCCAGCCCGGTTACCGGCACCTGGGTGGTGGAAAGGGACCTCCTGGACCGTGCAGCAGGCACCCGCGGAACCTTCGCCGGCGTCGTCCGCTTCAGTCCCACGCCCGACGGCGGCCTGGCCCTCCGGGAAGAAGGCACCATGCGCTGGCCTTCCTTCGTGGGCCCCGCCTCGCGGGAGTACCTCCTGCGCCCCGCCGGCCGGGCCGACGCGCTGGACGTGTTTTTCCCGGACGGCAGGCCTTTCCACCGGATGGGCTTTGCCCCGGAGGCCAACGCGGCAAGCCATTGGTGCGACCCCGATGCATACCGCGTGGCGTATGCCTACGAAAACGCTGACCGGTTCAGTTACACCTGGGATATCACCGGCCCCCGCAAGGACCTGGAACTCGCCTCGCGCCTGCACCGCAGCCAGGGGACGGACGCATGAAGCACCGCATTGTGGTGTCCGCCGTCTGCGTTTTTGATCCTGCCGGCCGGCTCCTGACCGTCCGGAAACGCGGCACCGGCATGTTTATGCATCCCGGCGGCAAGCCCGAAGCCGGCGAGACGGCGGTCCAGGCCGCTGCCCGGGAACTGGCCGAGGAAGTGGGCATCGGTATCGACCCGGCGCTCCTGCAGCCCATGGGCGTGTGGATCGCCGACGCCGCGAATGAGGCGGACACGGACATCGAAGCCACCGTGTTCCTGGCGCCGGGAACCTGGCAGGCCAGCCCGTCCGCCGAGATCGCGGAAATCCGCTGGCTGGACCTGGCCGCGGCCTGGCCCGCGGACCTGGCCCCGCTGCTCACGGACCACATCCTGCCGGCACTGGCCGCGGGCCCGGCCCGGTAACCTGCTACGTCTCCGGGACGGCTTCCTGCGCCACTGCGGTGGCTTCGGCGAACTGGGTCCGGTACAGCTCCGCGTACCGGCCGTCGGCTGCGAGCAGGCCGGTGTGGGTGCCCCGCTCCACGATCCGGCCGTCCTCCACCACCAGGATGGCGTCGGCGGCACGGATGGTGGACAGCCGGTGGGCGA